>NZ_JACOOD010000022.1:0-69168 GCF_014287405.1 Bacteroides sp. NSJ-48
GTCGCTGCAAGCACTTGGCTATGACGGTGGCGAATCTTGTCGTAATACATCAATTGAACTTTTTAGGCCACAAAGATAAGTCAAAGAACGCTTTAATCAATTATTCGATATAAACTCTATTTTATAAATCCAACAAATTCTTTAGTTTCTTGAGGAATAAGCGGTGCAGGTGTGTTCTGCTCTGAATATATAGCTGCTTTTTGTTTTTTGCTCTAAACAAATTTTGCCATATTTTGCTTTCTGCTCTAAACAAATTCGTATCTTTGTGCTCCAAATTACTAACACCTCTGTTTCTATGCAAGAAAAGATTATTATTCTTGATTTCGGCTCACAGACCACGCAGCTTATAGGCCGTCGGTTACGCGAGCTGAATGTATATTGCGAAATTGTACCTTACAACAAATTTCCCCAGGGAGATGCAAGTGTAAAAGGAGTTATCCTTTCGGGTAGCCCCTTTTCTGTTTATGATAAGAGTGCATTCAAGGTGGATTTGAGCGGGATTCGTGGGAAATATCCCATCCTGGGTATCTGCTACGGTGCACAGTTTATCTCTTATAGTAACGGTGGACGGGTAGAACCGGCAGGAACCCGCGAGTATGGACGTGCCTATCTCGATTCCTTTGATTCGGAGAATATCCTTTTCAAAGGGGTAAGGAAAAATACTCAGGTATGGATGAGTCATGGGGACACGATTACTGCCATCCCCGATAACTTCAAGATTATAGCTTCTACGGATAAGGTAGCAATTGCCGCTTACCAAGTGGCTGGTGAGAAAATATGGGGAGTACAGTTCCATCCGGAAGTGTTCCATAGCGAGGACGGTACGCAGATGTTGCGCAACTTTGTGGTGGACATTTGCGGTTGCAGCCAGAGTTGGAGTGCCGCATCGTTTGTAGATACCACTGTTGCTGAACTGAAGGAACAGCTTGGTAATGACTGCGTTATCCTGGGACTGAGTGGCGGTGTGGATTCTTCGGTAGCCGCCGTATTGCTGCATCGTGCCATCGGTAAGAATCTGACTTGTATTTTTGTAGATCATGGTCTGCTTCGTAAGAATGAGTTCAGGAATGTGATGCACGACTATGAGTGTCTGGGACTGAACGTGATTGGCGTGGATGCCAGCGAGAAATTTTTCAAGGACTTGGAAGGAGTGACCGAGCCTGAGCAGAAGCGTAAAATTATCGGTCGCGATTTTATCGAAGTATTCGATGCTGAAGCACACAAGATAACCGATGCCCGCTGGTTGGCGCAAGGTACTATTTATCCCGACCGCATTGAAAGCTTGAACATTACGGGCAAGACTATCAAGAGCCATCACAACGTGGGCGGTCTGCCCGAGGAGATGAACCTCCGTCTGTGCGAGCCGTTACAGTGGTTGTTCAAAGATGAGGTTCGTCGTGTGGGACGTGAATTGGGAATGCCCGAACATCTGATTACCCGTCATCCTTTCCCCGGTCCGGGATTGGCTGTCCGCATTCTGGGGGATATAACACCGGAGAAGGTATGTACCCTGCAGGAAGCCGATGATATTTTCATTCAGGGCTTGCGTGACTGGAAAGTGCAGGATGCTGCAGGAAACGAGACATCGCTCTACAATCAGGTGTGGCAGGCAGGTGCTATCCTTCTGCCTGTGCAGAGTGTAGGTGTGATGGGTGACGAACGTACCTATGAACGTGCAGTGGCTTTGCGTGCCGTGACTTCTACCGATGCCATGACGGCGGACTGGGCGCATCTGCCTTACGAATTTCTGGGCAAGGTGTCCAACGATATTATAAATAAGGTGAAAGGTGTGAACCGCGTAACCTATGATATATCTTCAAAGCCACCCAGCACAATAGAATGGGAATAAGACCGACTGAAATTATTAACTTAAAAAACAATATAGAAGAATGAAGCAGGATATGATTGTGATTCTGGATTTGGGAAGTCATGAAAACACGGTGCTTGCCAGAGCGATTCGTGCGTTGGGAGTATATAGCGAAATCTACCCGCACGACATTACCGCCGCCGAACTGAAGGCCTTGCCGAATGTGAAAGGTATTATCATCAACGGTGGCCCCAATAATGTGATTGATGGGGTATCCATCGACGTACTGCCCGAAATTTATGAAGCAGGATTCCCTGTAATGGCTGCCGGTCATGATAAGGCTTTGTGCGAAGTGAAGCTTCCCCGGTTTACAGATGATGTGGAAGCTATTAAAAATGCGGTTAAGTCTTTTGTATTCGATACTTGCAAGGCTGAAGCCAACTGGAATATGACAAATTTTGTCAACGACCAGATAGAACTGATACGTCGCCAGGTAGGTGACCGTAAGGTATTGCTGGCGCTGTCCGGCGGTGTGGATAGCTCTGTGGTGGCTGCTCTTTTGCTAAAGGCTATCGGTGACAATCTGGTGTGCGTACATGTGAATCATGGACTGATGCGTAAGGGTGAGTCGGAAGCCGTTATCGAAATTTTCAAGAATAAACTGAATGCGAACCTTGTCTATGTGGATGCCACGGATCGTTTCTTGGATAAGCTGGCAGGCGTGGCCGACCCCGAACAGAAGCGTAAGATTATTGGTGGTGAGTTTATCCGTGTCTTTGAGGAAGAGGCCCGTAAGTTAGATGGTATTGACTTCTTGGGACAAGGCACTATCTATCCTGATATTGTAGAGAGTGGAACCAAGACTGCCAAGATGGTGAAGTCTCATCATAATGTGGGCGGTTTGCCTGAAGATTTGCAGTTTGAATTGGTAGAGCCGCTGCGCCAGTTGTTCAAGGACGAAGTGCGTGCGTGTGGTCTTGAACTTGGTTTGCCGTATGAAATGGTGTATCGTCAGCCTTTCCCCGGACCGGGATTGGGGGTACGTTGCCTGGGAGCTATCACACGTGACCGTTTGGAGGCTGTTCGTGAGTCGGACGCTATCTTGCAGGAAGAATTCCGGTTGGCAGGTCTGGATAAGAAAGTATGGCAATATTTCACTGTTGTACCCGATTTCAAGTCGGTAGGTGTACGTGATAATGCCCGTTCTTTTGACTGGCCTGTCATTATCCGTGCCGTTAATACGGTGGATGCCATGACTGCTACTATTGAGCCGGTAGAGTGGCCTATATTGATGAAGATTACCGACCGTATTCTCAAGGAGGTGAAGAATGTAAACCGTGTTTGTTATGACATGTCTCCGAAGCCCAATTCTACCATTGAGTGGGAATAAAATTATAGGCTGATTATTTTCAGACGCGCGATGACGCGGATGACATGGATTGTTTTTTCTTAAGTCTGTGTCATTCGCGTCATCTGCGTCAAAGCGATAGCTGATATAAGTTTTCAGACAGCTTCTTTGCATCGGGTATTACGATTTCTCCGCGATGTAATTCTACCAGTCCTTTTGCTTGCATGTTATTGAGAGTCTTTGATACCCCTGTCCGGGTATCGTTGACGATTTGCGCCAAATCTTCCATTTTTATTTTCAGTGCTTTCTCGCCCGATAAGCGTTCTGCATGGCTAAGAATGAAGTAGGCAATGCGTGCCTCGAGATTATCACCGCACACAGCCCATAAGCGGTTGTGCAGCATTTGAGTGCGGCTGCTGATAATATTCATGTAATTCAAGCGGAATATTTCGTAATTGAAGAGCTCTTTCACTACAAATGCTTTGCTGATACTGACCGTATGCACTTCGGTTCTTGCCCGATATGTAGAAGCATAATGCGTTTTCATGCCGAATATGGAGTGAGCCTCAATCAGGAAAGGGGCTGGAAAATATTCGGTGAAGCAGTAAGAAGAATCGGCGGATGATGTGGAAGATGCAATTTCTCCTTTTAGGATGAAGACCAGTTCATGACAGGCGCCCCCTTCTTTTAAAAGAAGCTCACCTGACTTATATTTTGTGAAGTGCAATTTGACCTTTTCCAAAATACGGGTGAAGTCTTCTTGGGCAAGTCCCTGAAACAGGGGTAATTGTAATAACGTATCAAACATTGTTTCCATATCATTCTCATCTTCTGGTTTAAGAACAAAAGTAGATATAATCGAACTCTGCCGTAAACACTTGCCCTTTCTTTTTGTTTTTTTTATTATTTCTTAAACGTGCTACTCATTCACTTTTAAGAAATTTTGCGAAATACATAAAAATAGATTATTTTTGTAGAAAAAAGGAGGGACATATGTTTTCAGCATTTAATTGGCAGCAGATGACCAGTGCTTTTATCGTGCTGTTTGCCGTGATAGATATTATAGGCTCTATTCCTATTATTATCAATTTGAAAGAAAAGGGGAAAGATGTAAATGCGCTGAAAGCTACATTAATATCGTTTGCCTTGCTGATTGGTTTCTTTTATGCGGGTGATATGATGCTGAAATTGTTTCATGTGGACATTGAGTCATTTGCGGTGGCCGGTGCGTTTGTTATTTTTCTGATGTCGCTGGAAATGATTCTTGATATTGAAATCTTTAAAAACCAGGGGCCGATTAAAGAAGCAACGCTGGTTCCGCTGGTCTTTCCGCTATTGGCCGGAGCGGGAGCTTTTACCACTTTACTCTCTTTGCGTGCTGAATATGCCAGTATTAATATTATCATTGCATTAGTCTTGAATATGATATGGGTATATTTTGTTGTCAGCATGACCGGGCGGGTAGAACGTTTTTTGGGTAAAGGCGGCATCTATATTATCCGTAAATTTTTTGGCATTATCCTGTTGGCAATTTCAGTGCGTTTGTTTATGGCTAATATTTCATTGCTGCTGGACAGCTTTCATCATTAGTTCTCTTTCTCTTTTTCCTGTAGAAGAAATTGTAACAACTTTTCCGTAAAGGAAGATATTAAAAGGTATCATAGGACAACTTCCCGTGTGTTAAAATCCACGGTCTATTCCTGCTTCCAAGAATCCAGATGTGGATAAAGCGGATAAATAAAAATAGTGGTATACCATAGTCAGAACTATTTGTAGCCCGTCATGCTTCCTATATTGTACAGGGATTTATCATTTTCGTACAATGCTTTGGATTATTTGCCTGAAAAGCGAAAAAAAAAGACTTTTTATTTTGCGTGTAGGCTTTAATTCGTATTTTTGGGCATTGCTACAAGCTTTGTAGCGCATATACCTGAAATAATTAACCTTTAAATAATGCACAACTATGAGTTATTTACGATTTGACAAGACCCTGATGGTTAATCTGCAAGAATCTTTGCCAAGGGAGATACTTCGGACTAACAAATCAGGAGCCTATCATTGTACAACGATTGTAGATTGTAA
Organism: Bacteroides sp. NSJ-48; assembly: GCF_014287405.1. Lineage (NCBI taxonomy): Bacteria > Pseudomonadati > Bacteroidota > Bacteroidia > Bacteroidales > Bacteroidaceae > Bacteroides > Bacteroides sp. NSJ-48. The sequence continues at coordinate 5,238 of NZ_JACOOD010000022.1, forward strand.
CACACGCAAATATCACGGCTTGTTGGTAATTCCCGTTCCCAACCTGGATGATGAAAACCATGTGCTGCTGTCTTCTTTGGATGAAACAGTGATTCAGCACGGTGCAGAGTTTAACTTGGGATTGCACAAATATCAGGGGAATAATTTTAGCCCGAACGGACATAAGTATATCCGTGAGTTTGATTGCGAGCATATCCCGGCAACTACTTACCGTGTGGGAGGCGTTATTCTCCGCAAAGAGAAAATTTTTGTACACCATGAGAACCGGATACTGATTCGTTACACCTTGGTCGATGCCCATTCGGCAACAACACTTCGGTTCCGTCCCTTTTTGGCATTCCGTAGCGTACGCGAATACACGCACGAAAATGCACAGGTAAGCCGTGATTACCAACCGGTGGAAAACGGTATTAAAACCTGTATGTATCCCGGTTATCCGGAACTTTATATGCAGTTGAACAAAAAGAACGAATTTCATTATCAGCCGGATTGGTATCGTGGCATTGAATATCCGAAAGAACAGGAACGCGGTTACGATTTTAATGAAGACCTGTATGTACCCGGTTATTTTGAAGTAGATATAAAGAAAGGTGAAAGTATCGTTTTCTCTGCGGGTATCTCCGAAATTTCACCGCGTAAGCTAAAACAGACTTTTGAGGCTGAGGCAGAAGACCGTACTCCACGTGACAGTTTTTATCACTGTTTGAAAAATTCGGCTCACCAGTTTCACAATAAGCAAGGAGAAGAACATTATGTACTTGCAGGCTACCCCTGGTTTAAATGCCGTGCGCGTGACTTGTTTATCTCTTTACCGGGGTTAACCTTGGCTGTGGACGAACAAGATGAGTTCGAGGATGTTATGAAAACGGCGGAAAAGGCTATCCGTGCTTTCATTGAGGATAAACCCGCAGGTTATAAAATCTATGAGATGGAACATCCCGATGTGCTTTTATGGGCAGTGTGGGCTTTGCAGCAGTATGCCAAGGATACATCGCGCGAACAATGCCGCTTGAAATACGGCAAGTTATTGGAGGATATTATGAATTATATCTGCGAGCGTAAGCATGATAATCTTTTCTTGCATGAAAACGGTTTGCTTTACGCAAATGGTAAGGAAAAGGCAGTTACCTGGATGAACTCTACGGTTAACGGGCATCCTGTAATCCCTCGCACCGGGTATATTGTTGAGGTGAATTCGCTGTGGTATAATGCTTTGCGTTTTGTTGCGGACATTGTGCGTGAGGGTGGGAATGACATTCTTGCAGACAAATTGGATGCTCAGGCAGAAATAACAGGAAAATCGTTTGTGGAAGTTTTTCGTAATGAGTACGGTTATCTGTTTGATTATGTAGACGGTTATATGATGGATTGGAGCGTTCGTCCCAATATGATATTTGCTGTTGCTTTTGACTATTCTCCATTGGATAGGGCACAGAAGAAGCAGGTACTTGATATTGTGACAAAAGAATTGCTGACTCCGAAAGGTCTGCGTACATTGAGCCCTAAGAGTGGGGGGTATAATCCAAATTATGTCGGTCCTCAGATTCAGAGAGATTACGCATACCATCAAGGCACAGCCTGGCCGTGGCTTATGGGCTTTTATATGGAAGCGTACCTGCGTATATATAAGATGAGTGGTATTTCGTTTGTAGAGCGGTATCTGATCGGTTTTGAAGATGAGATGACGAGCCATTGCATAGGTTCTCTGCCCGAGTTATTCGATGGAAACCCGCCGTTTAAAGGAAGAGGCGCGGTATCGTTCGCCATGAATGTGGCGGAGATTCTGCGTATCTTGAAATTGTTGTCTAAGTATAATTTATAGGAGGAGGAACGAAGATGAAAGTTTTAATGTTTGGTTGGGAATTTCCTCCCAAAATATATGGTGGCCTTGCAGTTGCATCATACGGAATCACGAAGGGTTTGAGTCAGCAGGGAGATGTGGAGACTACTTTCTGTATGCCTAAGCCTACAGGTGAAGAAGAGAAATTCTTGAATATAATCGGTATGAACCAGGTGCCTATCGTGTGGCGTGATGTTGATTACGATTATTTGAAGTCTCGTTTGTCGACAATGAGTCCGGAGCAATATTATGCTTTGCGCGACCATATTTACTCGGATTTCTCCTATATACACGTCAATGATCTTGGTTGTATGGACTTTGCCGGCGGTTATCCCGGAAATTTGCACGAAGAAATCAATAACTTCTCGATTATAGCCGGAGTTGTGGCACGTCAACAGGAATTTGACATTATTCATGCGCACGATTGGCTGACATATCCGGCTGGTGTACATGCGAAGATGGTGAGTGGCAAACCGCTCTGTATCCATGTGCATGCAACAGATTTTGACCGTTCGCGGGGGAAGGTTAACCCCACGGTTTATTCCATGGAAAAAAACGGAATGGATTATGCCGACTGCATTATGTGTGTGTCGGAACTTACCCGTCGTACTGTTATCAACGAGTATCATCAAGATCCAAGAAAGGTATTTGCCATGCATAATGCGGTGTACCCGCTTTCGCAAGAATACCAGGATATTCCGCGTCCTGAACATTCGAAAGAGAAGGTCGTGACTTTCCTCGGACGTATCACTATGCAGAAAGGTCCGGAATATTTTGTGGAAGCTGCTGCACTGGTGTTGCAACGTACCCGCAACATCCGCTTTGTGATGGCCGGTTCGGGTGATATGCTGAATGCCATGATTAATATGGCTGCCGAACGTGGCATTGCAGACCGTTTCCATTTTCCCGGCTTTATGAAAGGTAAACAAGTGTACGAAGTTTATAAGAATAGTGATGTATTCGTTATGCCTTCCGTTTCCGAGCCTTTCGGTATCGCCCCGTTGGAAGCCATGCAGTGCGGAACTCCCTCTATCATTTCCAAGCAATCCGGATGTGGTGAAATCCTCGATAAGGTAATTAAGACCGATTATTGGGATATTCATGCTATGGCGGATGCTATTTATTCCATCTGTATGAATCCGTCTTTATTCCATTATCTTCAGGAAGAAGGAAAGAAAGAAGTGGACGGAATTACCTGGGAAAAGGTGGGCTTGAGAATCCGTGCTCTTTACGAGGATGTGTTAAGAAACTATGGTAAATAATAAAACAACAAATACTAATGAGAACTATCTGTCTTTATTTTGAGATACATCAAATTATACATCTGAAACGTTATCGTTTCTTTGATATTGGTACAAACCATTACTATTATGATGATTATGCCAATGAAACAAGTATTAATGAAGTTGCCGAACGTTCGTATATTCCTGCACTGAATACGCTTATTGGGATGGTGAAGGATTCGGGTGGTGCGTTTAAAGTGGCTTTATCCATCTCAGGTGTGGCATTGGAGCAACTGGAAATCCATGCACCTGCTGTAATCGACCTATTGCACCAGCTCAATGATACGGGATGCTGTGAGTTCTTGGCTGAACCGTACTCTCATGGACTTTCTTCTTTAGCTAATGAAGATTGCTTCAAGGAAGAGGTGATGCGTCAGAGTGCTAAAATGAAACAAATGTTTGGCAAAGCGCCCAAGGTGTTCCGTAACTCCAGTCTGATTTACAATGACGAAATTGGTGCCATGGTGGCAAGTATGGGCTTTAAGGGAATGCTGACTGAAGGAGCAAAACATGTGCTTGGCTGGAAGAGTCCGCACTATGTGTACCATTGTAATATGAATCCGAACTTAAAGTTACTGTTGCGCGATTTTAAACTGTCGGATGATATTAGTTTGCGTTTCTCGAATTCCGAGTGGAACGAATATCCGTTGTTTGCCGATAAGTATATCAGTTGGATCGATGCATTCCCGCAAGAGGAGCAGGTTATCAACATATTTATGGAGCTTTGTTCATTAGGGATGTCACAGCCTCTATCCTCCAATATTCTGGAATTCTTGAAGGCATTGCCTGCATGTGCTAAGGAAAAAGGCATTACTTTCTCAACTCCTACCGAAATTGTTACCAAGTTGAAATCCGTTTCACAATTGGATGTACCTTATCCTATGTCGTGGGTGGATGAAGAAAGAGATACAAGTTGCTGGTTGGGTAATGTAATGCAGCGTGAGGCTTTCAATAAACTGTATAGTGTGGCCGAGCGTGTACATATCTGCGATGACCGTCGCATCAAGCAGGATTGGGATTATTTGCAGGCCAGCAACAACTTCCGCTTTATGACGACCAAGAATAGTGGGGTAGGGTTGAACCGCGGTATCTATGAATCACCGTATGATGCTTTCACCAACTATATGAATATTTTGGGAGACTTTATCAAGCGTGTTGATTCTCTTTATCCGGTGGATATTGATAACGAGGAGCTGAATGCTTTGCTTACTACAATCAAGAATCAGGGGGATGAAATAGAAGAACTTCATAAAGAGTTGGAAAAAGCGCAGAAAAAGTTGGAAAAGGAAAAAGCCGCTGAGAAGAAAAAAGAACCGAAAGATACTTCTAAGCCTGCTACAAAGTCTACTGCAAAGAAAGTTACGGCAAAGAAGCCTGCTGCCAAGTCTGCCAAATAGCACTATCTGGCTTTAGATAATGTTAGTCCTCCATGCTTTATTTGAGAGTATGGAGGACTTTTTTTGTAGCTTGGATTAATTCTATTCTGCTTATGCCAGAACCTTCTCTTTCTTTAAAGTAAACTATAAACCAAAATCTTCATTTATAAAAACTAAACTTCGGTTTTTATAAATGAAGATTTTTGTATATAAAGATATAGAATCTAAGTTCCTGCTTTTTTTACTTATTGAAAGAAGTATATGTAACCTCTATTTGCAATTTGGTTCCACCCTGTTCCGGGTCTCCACCTTTCAGCTTGGCATACGTAGGCTTTAAGTCATGCTGAATACCAATTATGGAAGGAGTAGTGCTGTTTGTATCGTAGGTCACAACTACGGGGATTATTACTACTTTATCCCAATCCTTTCCTTCGCCTTCGCTCCATTCTGTTTCCCATGCAGTTTCATTCCACGATGTACCTGCCGCTTCTTTGGCTTTCTGTTTGGCGGCCTTTTTTTCATTGATGCAAGCAGAAACCAGACGGGCTATATTCATAAAGGTGTATTGGTTGGTTTCGATACTGTTGTGAGTTGCGACAAAAGAGGTTACATTGTTTGCAAGCTCATTGTTGACAAAGAAAGAATCCATGTCTTTTTTACGCAGCAACAGTACGGTTTCCGGTGCACTCATGCTGAATTTATACTTGTTACTTTCCTGATTATAGTTTGTGAAAGTCAGCTTGACGGCATTCAGTGTGTCGTTTGACAACTCTTCATGTATTTTATCATAGGGCAAGGTTGCCTCTGTAAAGATACCTGCAGGCGATTTGAGATAACTCCAACCGGTTTCATTCGCTTTCTTGATTAATTCCTCGGAACTTTCAAACTTATTGGCTTGAATAACTTCTTTGGTGGAGGCAAACACTGTTGCCGTACTATAATATAAAGAGTCTTTACCGTCTTTTTTGGTGAGCTTCACTCCTAAACTGTCTACGTAATGAAAGCGGAATTGCATTTGCAGGTCCACACGGTCAACGTATAAAATTGTTCCGTCTCCGTAATCCGTCTTAATATAGACTCCTTTCAATACATTGTCAATAAACTTCTCCGAGTTTTTGAAGAAATCGTTTTCTCCTCTTTGGTAGGCTCTGTTCAACTGCAGGAGTTCATTTCCAAACTGCTTGCTTAGAGGCAGAGTTACATTGGGATAAAAAAGACTGTTTCCATTAGAGTCGGTAGCATTTCTTACAGAGTCGGGAACAGAGGTATCGTAAGCAGTATATGCTTTGTGTAACTCAAAATAACCGGTTTTTTCAAAATGCGGCTTGTCAGTTTCGTTTCCGTAATATTCTTTCGGATTAATATCGGTATAGTGCTTGTTTTCTAATCTTTTGTCCAGCTCATATACCGACATTCTGCATGGATTTAAGGAATCTCCGAACCATGAAGAGTAGTATATTGTCAACTGTGCTGAAACGACGGTATCACCCGCCATTGTTCCCACATGCTTTTCCGGGTCGTATACTGCGGGGAATTTGAAGTCATCCGTACAGTTCAGCTCAGTCAGGAAGCTGGCTTCGTAGCTTCCAAAACCTTCGGGAGCAGGATCGGTGAATTTACCTACATATCCCGTACTTGTCTTGGCATAAACTTTTTCTGCAAGGAGAGATTTGGTGGTGACATCAAAAGTCGTAGTTGTGGCTGAAATACCGTCAGAATCAGGTAACATGCTCATGCCCAATGTGCCGGTATTGTCATCGCATCCGTAGAAAGCCAGAATTGCAAAAAGCAATATCCCTAAATATTTTACTTTCATAATTCTTCGTATTGATACTTTATTTTTATTCTGCTCCCCAAACCTGGTCGTAGAAGTCGTTGCAGGCATCTGCAAAGATTTCGGGAGATTGATAGCCTAAGACAGGCTTGCCGATTTGGCGGGCATATGCTATTACTTCCTCATTCACGTGTTCGCTTTGCTGGATGACACCGTCGGAATAGTCCACCGCCAGTTTGCAGAGAGCTGTATAGTCCACCGGCTCTTTCAAATCGGCAACGTCTTTCTTACTGATACCCTTCAGAAGAAGCTTGCTGGCAAAATCGGGATGGAACGGTTCCTTGAAGTCATTGTCATAAAGTGAAAAGACAACTTTTGCATCCCTGAATGACGGTTCGTCTTTATACGCTTTCTTGATATACAGCGGTGCTAATGCAGTCATCCAACCGTGGCAGTGGATGACGTCCGGACACCAACGCAGTTTCTTGACTGTTTCCAATACACCGCGTGCATAAAAAATAGCGCGTGCATCGTTGTCTTCATATTCAACGCCGTTCTCATCAACCACTTGCAGGCGGTTCTGAAAGTAATCGTCGTTGTCGATAAAGTAAACTTGCATGCGGGCAGACTGTATGGAAGCTACTTTAATGATAAGCGGATGGTCGGTATCGTCAATGATAAGGTTCATGCCGGAGAGACGTATCACTTCGTGCAATTGGTTTCTGCGCTCGTTGATGTTTCCCCATTTGGGCATAAACGTTCTGATTTCTCTGCCTTTTTCTTGGATTGCTTGCGGCAGGTTTCTGCCAACAAGGGACATTTCGGATTCTGAAACGTAAGGGGTAATTTCTTGTGTTATAAATAAAACCTTGTTCGCTTTTGTCATAATAACGATGTTCTCAATTATTCTGCAAAGATATAAAAAAAATCGGGCAATAAAGCAAGACGAGCTCATCTATAATTCCTTATGAATTGTTAACTATTTGTATATCAGCGATAAAAAGGGCTGGATACAGCTTTGGGTATGGAATGACTTTTGCATTAATTTATGATATTTCTTCTTTATGTGGTAAATAATAGCTTATTTTGCATCGTTTTGCGAACAACTAAGTTATTATATAACCAATAAAAATGGAAATAGTACATACTATCAAGGACTTGCAGGCCGGACTTTCGGCTATGAGAGCCCAGGGTAAGAAGGTCGGCCTGGTACCTACGATGGGGGCCTTGCATGCCGGTCATGCTTCATTGGTAAAACGTTGTGTGGCGGAGAATGATGCCGCTGTAGTCAGTGTTTTTGTAAATCCTACTCAGTTTAATGACCAGAATGATTTAATCAAATATCCCCGTACGCCGGAAGCTGATTGTCGTTTGCTGGAAGAATGTGGGGCTGCGTTTGTTTTTGCGCCGGCAGTGGAGGAGATGTATCCGGAACCGGATACGCGCCGATTCAGCTACGCACCTTTGGACACGGTAATGGAGGGAGCCTTTCGTCCGGGACACTTTAACGGTGTGTGTCAGATTGTGAGCAAGTTGTTTGATGCGGTGCAGCCGGATCGCGCCTATTTTGGTGAGAAGGATTTTCAGCAATTGGCCATTATCCGTGAAATGGTGCATCAGATGAAGTATCCGTTGGAGATTGTAGGTTGTCCCATCGTACGTGAGGAAGACGGCTTGGCGCTGAGTAGCCGCAATGCCCGTTTGTCTGACGAGGAACGCAAAAATGCCTTGAAAATTTCGCAGACTTTATTTGAAAGTCGTACCTTTGCGGCTTCGCATACGGTTGCTGAGACACAGAAGTTTGTGGAAGATACCATTGTAGCCGCTCCCGGCTTGCGTCTGGAATACTTTGAACTGGTGGACGGTAATACGTTGCAGAGGATTGCCGATTGGGAAGATACCTCGTATGCCGTGGGTTGCATTACGGTGTTCTGCGGAGAAGTCCGCCTGATTGACAATATCAAGTATAAGGAATAATAAACATAAAAAAGCCAATCTTATGATGATTGAAGTGTTGAAGTCTAAAATCCATTGCGCCCGTGTTACGGAAGCCAACCTCAATTATATGGGGAGCATCACGATTGACGAGGATTTGATGGATGCCGCTAACATGATTGCCGGCGAGAAGGTTTATATTGCCGACAATAATAACGGTGAACGTTTTGAAACTTACATCATTAAAGGCGAGCGCGGTTCGGGCAAAATCTGTTTGAACGGCGCGGCAGCCCGCAGGGTTCAACCGGATGACATTGTTATTATCATGTCGTATGCATTGATGGACTTTGAAGAGGCCAAGACGTTTAAGCCGACGGTGATTTTTCCCGATCCGGTGACAAACAAGGTGGTGAAGTAAGTTCTGTATCAGATAGAAAGAAAAAGAAAGCGTATCGTTCATTGCGATACGCTTTCTTTCTTTTTATGGTGAAGCTTCTTTAGTTCTTCAGTTGTTCATTCATCGCTGCAGCAGCTTTCCGCCCGTCGCCCATAGCAAGGATTACGGTAGCGCCGCCACGGACAATGTCGCCACCGGCATAAATGGTCGGTATGGACGACTGCATGTTGTCGTTTACGGCAATCGTACCTTTGCGCCCCAATTCAAGTCCTTTGATAGAACTCGGAACAATCGGATTAGGAGATACACCCACGCTGACAATGGCAAGGTCAATGTCAATCGTTTCGGTAGCTCCCGGAATGGGGACAGGACTGCGGCGTCCGGAAGCATCGGGTTCGCCCAGTTCCATTTTCTGAAGAACCACCTGTTTTACTTTTCCTTGCTCGTCGGCAATGTATTCTATCGGGTTGTGGAGTGTAAGGAATTCCACACCTTCTTCCTTGGCATGTTTCACTTCCTCGATGCGTGCGGGCATTTCTTCTTCCGAGCGGCGGTAGATAATCATAGCGCGTTCGGCGCCCAGGCGGCGGGCTGTGCGGACGGAGTCCATAGCCGTGTTACCGCCACCGATAACGGCTACGCATTTACCGAAGGGCACGGGCGTATCGGAATCTTCGCTGGCGGCATCCATCAGGTTGACGCGTGTCAGGTATTCGTTGGACGATAGGATATTGATGGAGTTTTCGCCGGGGATGTTCATAAAGTTCGGCAGTCCGGCACCGGAAGCGACGAATATGCCTTTGAACCCTTCTTCTTCCAGTTGTTCTACGCTTAATGTCTTGCCAATGATGCAGTCCTTGATAAACTTCACACCCATTTGGGCAAGGTTCTCGATTTCTACATCCACAATCTTGTTGGGCAGACGAAACTCGGGGATACCGTATTTCAATACGCCGCCGATTTCGTGCAGTGCCTCGAATACGGTAACATCGTAACCATATTTCGCCATATCTCCGGCGAAAGACAGGCCGGCAGGTCCCGAACCGATTACAGCAATCTTAATGCCGTTCTTTTCTTTGATTTCCGGAACGGAGATTTGTCCGCTTTCCCGCTCGTAATCTGCGGCGAAGCGTTCCAGATAACCGATGGCAACCGGCTTTTCGTTCATCTTTAAGTGGATACATTTGGATTCGCATTGCTTTTCCTGCGGACACACACGACCGCAAACAGCGGGCAATGCGCTGGTTTCTTTCAATGTCTTGGCTGCTTCCAGAAACTCGCCGCGTTCTATATTCTTGATGAAACGGGGTATGTCTATACCTACGGGGCAACCCTCCATGCACCCCGGATTGGCGCAGTCCAAACAACGCTTGGCTTCTGTCAGGGCCTGTTCTTCGGTCAATCCCCGGTTCACTTCTTCCTTGCGGCTGTGTGAACGGTATTCCGCATCCAACTCGTTCATTTCCACGCGGGGAATGGCAGTACGCTCTTTGGCTTTCATGGATTTGCGCAACTCTTGGCGCCAAGCGGCATTGCGGCTTTTTTCATCTTCTGCCTGAGTGTTTTCGCCGGTTGCCTGACAAGTTTGCGGTTCTTCCAGTTTATGCATTTCTTCGCGTTCGATATTTTTGAATGCACCCATGCGTTTCAGCATTTCGTCGAAATCTACCTGGTGACCGTCGAATTCGGGACCGTCTACGCATACAAATTTGGTTTTACCGCCGATGGTGATACGGCAGGCGCCGCACATTCCGGTTCCGTCTACCATGATGGTATTCAAGGATACATCGGTGGGTATTTCGTATTTCTTCGTCAGCAAACAAACGAATTTCATCATAATGGCCGGGCCGATACAGAAGCATTTGTCTACTTTCTCGCGTTTGATAACATCTTCCACACCTTCCGTAACCAAACCTTTACGGCCGTATGAACCGTCGTCCGTCATGATAATGACCTCGTCGGAGCTTTCGCGCATCTCTTTTTCAAGGATAATCAGCTCTTTGGTGCGTCCTGCCAGCACTGTAATCACACGGTTACCGGCAGCTTTCAATGCCTGCACGATGGGAAGCATCGGGGCTACACCCACACCGCCACCGGCGCAAACAACAGTTCCGAAGTTCTCGATATGGGTGGCTTGTCCCAGTGGACCGACAACATCGGTTATATAATCACCTTCATTCAGCTCACACAAGCGGGTAGATGAGAGACCTACTTTCTGTACAACCAAAGTGATAGTTCCCTTTACAGGGTCGGCAGAGGCAATGGTCAGCGGCATGCGCTCGCCTTTTTCGCCTACACGTACTATTACAAAGTGTCCTGCCTTGCGCGATTTAGCAATTAACGGTGCTTCAATTACTAATTTGAAGACCTTTTCAGAGAAATGTTCTTTGCTAATGATTTTATTCATTATCTTATAATTTTGTTGGTGTAATTACGCGATTTCTTTCAGAATGATAGATTTTGCAAAGATACGGGTTATTTGTTAATAACAAAGAATGTGCAGGGAAAAAAGAGGCAGAGGGAAGGGATGAAAGGGTTTTGAGGATAGAGAATGAACTTTTAAGGGAAGAGGAACTTGAGGAGTGAGGGGACAATTATGGGGATTTTAGTTTTGACACACATTCCTGTAAGATATAAGACTTTCAGCCTTCTGCTTTGTATGAAAAGTGCGTCAGAATAATAGGAATTTTATATTCTGACGCACCTTTTATTATTTTGAATGAGGAAATGATGTTTCCTTAGTCAATCATCTCAAATCCTGTATACGGAACCAGTGCTTTCGGAATGCGGATACCTTCCGGTGTCTGGTTGTTTTCCAATAGCGCTGCTACGATACGCGGCAGTGCCAGTGCAGAACCGTTCAGTGTGTGGCAAAGCTCTGTTTTCTTTTCCGCTGTACGGTAGCGGCATTTCAGGCGGTTGGCCTGGTAAGTGTCGAAGTTGGATACCGAACTTACTTCCAGCCAGCGTTTCTGTGCTTCGGAGTACACCTCGAAGTCGAAGCAAAGGGCAGCTGTAAAACTCATATCGCCACCACACAGACGCAGGATGCGATAGGGCAGTTCCAGTTTTTGGAGCAATCCTTCCACATGGTCCAACATCTCTTGGTGAGACTCTTTGGAATGTTCCGGTTTGTCGATGCGTACCAATTCTACTTTGGAGAATTCGTGCAGACGGTTCAAGCCGCGCACGTCTTTACCGTATGAGCCTGCTTCGCGACGGAAACATTGTGTATAAGCGCAGTTTTTGATAGGGAGCTGCTTTTCGTCAAGGATTACATCGCGATAGATATTCGTTACGGGAACTTCGGCAGTCGGAATCAGATACAAATCGTCCACTTCGCAATGGTACATCTGACCTTCTTTATCGGGCAACTGGCCTGTTCCGTAACCGGAAGCGGCATTGACCACTGTCGGCGGCATTATTTCCGTATAGCCCGACTTGCGTGCCTCGTCCAGGAAGAAGTTGATGAGCGCACGTTGGAGCTGTGCGCCTTTTCCTTTATATACAGGGAAGCCCGCACCCGTGATTTTAACACCCAGGTCAAAGTCTATCAGGTCGTATTTCTTGGCCAGTTCCCAGTGTGGAAGCGCATCTTTGGGAAGTTCGGTTTCCATACCGCCCATTTTTTCCACCACATTGTCATCGGCGCCTACACCTTCGGGTACGCTGTCGTAAGGAACATTGGGGATTGTATAGAGCAGGTTCTGCAGGTCGGTTGCGGCTTGGTCCATTTCTTCCTGCAATGCCTTGTTGGCTTCTTTCAATTCGGCTACACGGTTTTTGGCAGTCTCTGCCTCGTCTTTCTTGCCCTCTTTCATCAGCATTCCGATAGATTTGGACAGGGAATTGACTTCCGACAGGTTCTTATCTAAGATTGTTTGGGTGTTGCGTCGTTTGTTGTTGGTTTCCAGCACTTGCTCAATGGTTTCTTTGGCGTTTTTGAAGTGCTTTTTCTCCAGTCCGCGGATTACCGCGTCGGTATTGTCTGTAATTTGTTTAATGGTAAGCATATCTTATACTTGTTTTTATGATATTCCGGATTTGTGAGGGCAAAGATAGTGCAAATCAAAAGTATTACAAAAAAGAAACTTGCTTATTTTTGCGCTTAAAAAGAAAGGGATGCAATCTGTCTGATTGCATCCCTTCGCTTTATTTTTTGTCCGGAAACTTATGCTTCTGCATTTTCGGCGGGAATAACAGAAACGAATCTTCTGTCTTCTCTACCTACTTTGAATTGTACAGTTCCGTCTACCAAGGCGAAAAGAGTGTGGTCTTTACCCATACCGATGTTGTTACCCGGATGGAATTCAGTACCTCTTTGACGAACGATGATGTTACCTGCCTTGCAAGCTTCGCCACCAAATATCTTAACGCCTAATCTCTTGCTCTGTGATTCGCGGCCGTTCTTAGAACTACCGACACCTTTTTTATGTGCCATTTCTTCTTACTGTTTTAATTTGATTAAGCTACTACTTCCTTAATTGTTAACTCTGTGAATTGCTGACGGTGACCGTTCAGTTTGCGATAACCTTTTCTTCTTTTCTTGTGGAAAACAAGAACCTTGTCGCCTTTTACCAAACCGGAAACAACTTCGCAAACTACCTTTGCGCCTTCTACAGTAGGAGCACCTACAGTGATGTTGCCGTCTTTGTCTACCAAAAGAACTTTCTCGAATTCTACTGTTGCACCGGCTTCAGCGTTTTGCATGTGGTGTACAAACAGTTTCTTGCCAGCTTCTGCTTTGAATTGCTGGCCGTTGATTTCTACAATTGCGTACATTTCTTATATATAATGTATAAGTTAGCTCCGTCGGGTGGCCTCTAATCACTTAGAATACACTTAATTAAACCCGGTGCGGAATAATCGGGCACAAAATTACCTCTTTTATTTGGAACGGACAAATCTTTCTTTCTCTTTTTTTAGACAATTAATATTTCGTGCTTAAACAAATGCTTCTCCATAAGCCGGGATGTTCCGGGAGTGACGTTAAGCGGTGGAGATGCGAAGGCTTATTCGTTCCACCGCGGGGAACATTCTGTTCCACCGTGGAGGAAGTTTTATTCCACCATGGCGGAACAAAACTTTCTCCATAGCGGAACGATTTAATTGTGGCAAGGTATTTCCTTAAGCATTATATAAGGAGGAGAAAGCAAAAGAGAGCGGCAAATGCAGCTAAGAGGAGCAGCAGAAGCGCGATGCGGCGTACACTGATGTTCTTGGGAGGTGCAGAGGCGGGCAGTGGTTCCCGTTCTAACAATTCCTCCAGGCTGCTCATTATTTTCTTGTGCGGGTATTTCTTCAGTTCTTCGGCGGTGGTCATGCCGTGCGTGATGCCTGCAAAATCCACTCCGGCCTTTTGTGCGGTTTCTGCATCTACCGTACTGTCACCGATGTATAGTGTTTCGGCCTTGGTGGCATGGAGTTGCCTGATGGCAAGCAGCAGCCCTTCCGGTGACGGCTTGGGCGTTTGCACATCTTCTCCGCCGACGATGATGTCAAGAAAGTCTTCGGGAAAATGCTGGTCCAGCAGCTCCTTGATGCGGTAACGGAATTTGGTGGATATAATTCCGATGCGGGCGCCTGAATCTTTCAAGGCTGCCAGTACCGATTTGGTTTCAAGGAAAAGCACGGTGTTGACGGTCATGTGCGTATCTGCCTCTTTTATATATTCTTTTTTGAATTCAGCCAACTGGCGGGTATCGGTTACACCGGAAAGAATGGAAAAAGATTCTTCCAGCGTTTTGCCGATGGTGCGCTTGATGTCGTTGTCGGTCGGGCGGGTATAGCCGTGGCGGTTCAGCACGTTGCGGAAACAGGTGACGATGCCGCGTGAAGAATCGGCAAGCGTATAATCGAAGTCAAAGAGGTAAGTTGTATAGTTCATTTGTTTTTTTACGCAAACATAAATAAAAAACATGAGTTCCGAATACTTTATCTTGTAGAAAACTCTCTTTATCCGTTTTGGCGATACGGACGAAAAAATATGCAAAAAGTGTGAAAACATACACATTTTTTATTATATTTGTATTCAGACATACTTATGGAAATAAGTGTTATTTCATGTTGGGTTGTTTTAATAAGCAGTTTGAATATGTTAACCGTATCATATTATGAAAATATTGAGATCCATTTGTACAGTCTTACCTGTCCTGTTGCTATCCTCTTGCATGCAGCGGGACGCTCTGAAAGCCGCAGGCGAATGTTATGCAGACTATGTAAATCCGTTTATCGGTACTGATTTTACCGGGAATACGTATCCCGGCGCACAGGTTCCCTTCGGTATGGTGCAACTCAGTCCCGACAACGGGCTTCCCGGTTGGGACCGCATTTCGGGATATTTTTATCCCGACAGTACGATTGCCGGTTTCAGTCACACCCATCTCTCGGGTACGGGGGCGGGCGATTTGTATGACATTTCTTTTATGCCGGTAACCCTTCCTTATAAAGAGGCGGAAGAACCGTTGGGCATCCACTCCCGGTTCTCGCATGCCGATGAGGCGGCAAGCGCAGGTTACTATCGCGTGCTCCTGAAAGATTACGATATCAACGTAGAGCTTACTGCAACCGAGCGTTGCGGCATTCAGCGCTATACCTTTCCCCAGGCTGATGCAGCCGTTATCCTGAATTTGAGGAAAGCCATGAACTGGGACTTTACGGAAGATTCCTATGTAGAGAAAGTGGATTCCGTTACTATTCAGGGCTATCGTTTTTCTGACGGATGGGCGCGCGGTCAGCGCATCTTTTTCCGTACACGCTTTTCCCGTCCCTTTGAGACGATGCAGCTGGATTCGGCAGCAGTCCTGAAAGATGGAAAAAGAATCGGGACTTCGGTCATAGCACGTTTTGACTTTAAGACGGCAAAGGGAGAACAGCTCCTTGTGAGTACGGCCATTTCGGGGGTCAGCATGGAAGGGGCAGCGCGTAATCTGGCGGCGGAAGTACCTGATGATGATTTCGATAAATACCTTGCTGCCGCACGCAAAAACTGGAACGGGCATTTGTCACGGATAGAAATCGAGTGCGACAATCACGATGAAAAGGTGAAGTTTTACACGGCTCTTTACCATTCGATGCTGGCTCCTACCATCTATGCCGATGTGGACGGTTCTTATTACGGGCCCGACAGGCAGGTACATAAAGCCGACGGGTGGACAAATTACAGCACTTTCTCCTTATGGGATACGTACCGTGCTTCTCATCCGCTTTATACTTATATAGAGCCGGCGCGTGTGAACGACATGGTAAAATCCTTCCTTGCCTTTTATGAGCAGAACGGCCGCCTGCCGGTATGGAATTTTTATGGCAGCGAAACGGATATGATGATAGGCTATCACTCCGTACCGGTCATTGCGGATGCCTGTCTGAAAGGTATAGGGGATTTTGATGCTAAGAAGGCTTTGGAGGCTTGCGTGGCTACAGCTAATATGGATGATTATCGGGGCATCGGCCTTTATAAGAAGCATGGATATGTGCCTTACAACGTGACGGATAGCTATAATGCAGAGAACTGGTCGCTCTCCAAAACCCTGGAGTATGCTTACGATGATTACTGTATAGCACGCTTGGCCGAGAAGCTGGGTGAGCGGCAGGTAGCGGATGAATTCTACAAACGTTCGCAGAATTATAAGAATGTATATAATCCGCAGACATCTTTCATGCAGCCGCGTGATGACAGGGGAGCTTTTGCAGACGGTTTCTCGCCGGATGATTATACACCACATATTTGCGAAAGCAACGGTTGGCAGTATTTCTGGTCGGTGCAGCAGGATATTGACGGGCTGATAGCCCTGACTGGCGGGAAGGAGCGCTTTGCGCAGAAGCTTGACAGTATGTTTACGTACCGTCCTGCCGATGATGAGGAACTTCCTATTTTCAGTACCGGTATGATAGGGCAGTATGCGCATGGCAATGAACCGAGCCATCATGTTATTTATCTGTTCAACAAAGTGGGGCAACCCTGGAAAACCCAGAAGTATGCGTCGGAGGTGATGCGTGAGTTGTATAAGAATACGCCCGCCGGTTTGTGCGGTAATGAGGATTGCGGGCAAATGTCTGCCTGGTATGTATTCAGCGCCATGGGATTCTATCCTGTAAATCCGGTCGGCGGTGAGTATGAAATAGGTACGCCGCTGTATCCGGAGGTAAGGATGCGGTTGTCCAATGGCAAAACCTTTACGGTTCTTGCTCATGGGGTGAGCGGGAAGAATAGGTATATCCGGTCGGTGAAGCTCGACGGAAAGCCTTATGACAAAAGTTATATTACGCATGAGCAGATAATGAACGGCAGTATTCTGGAGTTCGAAATGGGAAGTGAACCCGGAAAAGCATGGTATTGAGCTTACCTTGAAATAATATATGGAAGATGAGTTTGACATAGTGTACAGGCAACTGTTCCGGAAATACTATGCGAATCTGTTGTTTTATGCAACGCGCATGGTAGGGGAGGAAGATGCCGAAGATGTGGTGCAGGAAGTGTTTGTGGAGCTCTGGCACAGAAGAGACAGTGTGACAGTGGGCGAGCAGATACAGGCTTTTCTGTACCGGGCGGTTTATACCCGTGCACTGAATGTGTTGAAACATCGCGACATCAAGAACAGCTATGAGGCAGCCATGCAGGAAGTGTACAATAAGCGTGCCCTGTTTTACCAGCCGGATGACAACGATGTGCTGAAACGGATAGAAGACCGGGAATTAAGGAAGCATATCGTCAGCGCCATCGACGAATTGCCGGAAAAATGCAAGCTGGTATTTAAGCTCAGCTACTTGCACAATATGAAGAATAAGGATATTGCCGAAGCGATGGATGTATCGCTCCGTACGGTAGAGGCTCATATGTATAAGGCATTGAAATTTTTGCGCAGCCGGCTGGAAGGTTATATCCGGAACAAATAGTTGTAAGGTTTTGATTGTAAGATAAATATTTTTTGTTGAAAAAAAGTGTTTGTTCGCGTAAGTGTTTTCCATAGGTGTGGTTGTTATATTATCGTAGTGAAAAAATCTAATATAAAGTAATTAGTTTAATCTTAAAAGAGACAAGTATGAAAAACAAGTATTTGTGCAATTTTCAGAAATTGCTCCGTGCATTTCTTATTTTTGCCATGTTTGCAACCTCTTCTCAGATTGCGGCAGCTCAGCTGAATGTTGCTTTGTCAAATGCCCGTTTAGGGACTATGATAAAGCAGATCAAGGCGCAGTCCAAGTACCAATTTTTTTATGATGACAATCTGGCTTCCATTCCTGTACATGCAGTGAATTTGAAGAATGCTTCGTTGGAAACCGTTTTGGACAAGGCGCTCGAGGGAAAGGGTGTCAGCTATCGTATCGAAGACGGCGTGGTGTATCTTTCTAAAAAAGAAACGAGGACGGCAGTTGCCCAGGTAGCCCAGCAGGCAACTCACAAAGTTACGGGAACCGTTAAAGATACTACAGGCGAACCGCTGATTGGCGTAAGTATTCAGGAAGTGGGGACTTCCAACGGTACGATTACGGATATTGACGGTAATTATACGTTGAATGTTTCGGTTCCGTCGGCCAAATTGCGTTTCTCTTACATTGGCTATGAGGCGGTAGACATTGATGTAAACGGACAAGCCGCCATTAATGTAACGATGAAAGACGACTCGCAGTTATTGCAGGAGGTTGTGGTTACTGCCTTCGGTATCAAGCGCGAGAAGAAGATGCTGGGTTATGCGGTTCAGGAACTGAAGAGCGATGAACTGAATAAAACAGGCGACCCGTCGGTAACCAGCGCACTGCAAGGTAAGGTGGCAGGTCTTCAGATGAACGCCTCGGCAACCGGTTTGGGCGGTTCTACCAAAATCACCATTCGCGGTAACTCTTCCTTGAGCGACAACAACCAGCCGTTGTGGATTGTAGACGGTGTGCCGTTCAGCGATAACAACAACAGCGATGCTTCTTTCTATGAAGGTGTAGACCGTGGTGGCACAGCACTCGACATTAATCCGGACGACATTGAAAGTATTTCCGTGTTGAAAGGGCCTAATGCGGCTGCTCTTTACGGATCGCGTGCCGGTAACGGTGTTATCCTTGTAACAACCAAGAAAGGTTCAAAAAAAGCAGGTTTCGGTGTGCGTTATAGCGGTAATTTCACCTGGAGCAGTGTAGCGGAAACGCTGGAACAGCAAACCCGTTACGGTCAGGGACAAATTGGCGCGAATGGCGGTGCTGAATATACTACATCGGCATCGGGCAGCTGGGGACCTGTTCTTGACGGCAGCCAGCAAAAGGCTTGGAACGGTGAGACATACGCTTACTCCAAGTATGGCAATAAACTGGAGGATTACTTTGATACCGGTTTCTCTCAAAATCACAACGTATCTGTGAGCAACGGTACGGAAACTTCTCATTATCGTGCTTCTGTCGGTATTTCGGATAGCAAGGGCGTATTCCCCAATGAAAAACTGAACCGTGTGAATATCGACCTTAATGCCGGTACGGAACTGAATAAGTGGATGTCTATGGATGGTAAAATCTCTTTGAGCCGCACGAAGGCAACAGACCGTCCGCAATATGGTAACTACGGTGCAATCAATCAGTTGATGGGTATTCCTCATAATGTCCGCCTGGACGATTTGAAACAATATTCTACGGAGGACCGTGTACACAGCAACTGGTATGGCCCTACAGCCGGCATCCGTAACCCTTATTATGTACTGAACCAACGTCACAACAGCGATGAGCGCTGGCGTGCCTTCGGTTACTATGGAGCTAAAATCAACTTTACCGATTGGTTGCATCTTTCAGCCAAATATGCGTTCGACTACTATCGTACCCGTGTGGAGAATACCAATGGCGGTGACGGTATCAGCGGAGAATCTTTCCCCAGCCAGATTAAGGATGACAAGATGGATCGCGGTGAAGAGAACTTCTTTGAAAGCAATGCCGAAGTTGTATTGATGGGCGATCGCCAGTTGACTGATAACTTCCGTCTGGGCTTTACTGCCGGCGCCAACTTCATGTATCAGAAATTCGAGAACCTTACTGCCGGTGTGGGTAATATGCACACTAAAGGATTGTGGATGTTCAATGCTTCCAATCTGCTTCGTTCCGCTGCTAATGAAAAGCGTGAACGTGCCATGAATTCCGTGTTCGGTTCGGTACAGATGTCATGGAAGGAATATCTGTCACTCGATGTTACGGCCCGTAACGACTGGTCGTCTACTTTGCCAAAGGCAAACAACTCGTTCTTCTATCCCAGTGCCAACTTGAGTTTTGTTATCTCCGACTTTATGAAGAGCATCGACAAGCCGTTGCCGTCGTGGGTTACTTTTGCCAAGTTGCGTCTTTCCGCAGCTCAGGTGGGTAAGGATACGGAACCCTATCAGTTGATAAATACCTATGGTTATAAGTTCGACAACGGTATTCTGGTTCCGGATAAGAGCAATGTAAAGATGAATGACAATCTGAAACCGGAAATCGCTACCTCTTACGAGGCTGGTCTTGATATGAAATTCTTTAATAACCGTTTGGGCTTTGACTTCACTTACTATTATAGCAAGACTAAGAACCAGATTATGAAAGTGCCCGCAGCGGCTCCCTGGAGTGGCGGACAATGGGTAAATGCCGGTTTGATTACCAATCAGGGTGTGGAGTTGATGCTTTATTCTACAATTGTGGATACCAAAGACTTTACGTTCGATTTGAATGTGAACATTGCTCATAACGTATCTAAGGTGAAAGAATTGGCACCGGATGCTAATGTGAACTACCTGTTCTTTAACGGTGACAACAACTTCCCCGTTAACGTAGGTGCACGTGCCGGAGAAAAACTGGGTGAAATCTATGCTCAGAAACTGTACAAACGCGATGACAGCGGTAATATCATTATCGGTGAGAACGGTTTGCCCCAGACAATCAACGATGAGAAGGAACGCGTAAACAATCCTATCGGCAATATTCAGCCTGATTTGACTATGTCCGTATCGCCTACCTTTACTTATAAGGGAATTACCTTGTCGGCAATGTTCGATATGAAATTCGGTGGCGACATCCTTTCTTATTCCGAGATGGTGGCAGCAGGTAACGGTTTGGCAAAGCGTACCGAGAATCGCGGTGAGAAGGATAATTATATGATGGTGTTCCCCGGTGTAACCGAAAGCGGGCAACCCAATACTACCAAGATTACGGCAAGCCAGTATTATGGCGCGTTGCTGGCGGAAGATTTCTTGTACGATGCTTCGTTCATCAAATTGAAAGAGTTGTCAATCGGTTACAATTTCCCGACTAAACTGTTGAAAAAGACTCCGATTCAGTCGCTCAGCGTATCATTCGTGGCACGTAACCTTTGTTACCTGCTGAAACATACACCGGGTACAAGTCCGGAGGGCGGTTATGATACAACCATGTTCTCACAGGCCATCGACTATGCGGCGCTGCCTTATACCCGTACATTCGGTCTGTCTGTCAGCTTAGGTTTTTAAACTTGATAATGCAGTAGGAAACTTAAAAACTCAAATATTAAAATTATATGAAACTTAATTTATATAAATCCGTTGCTCTCTGCTCATTGCTGGCATTGGCCGGATGCCATGATTTTGAAGAAATGAATACCAATCCGAATGCACCTATCTATGACCCGTCGGTTATGGATTGCGGTCCGGAGGGTATTGATATTGATTATACCATTTCGGAGAGCGCTTTGGAAAGTTTGAAGGCTACGGAAAGTGCATTAGGCTCTATTTTCTTCAACTTTACTTATGAAGGTCTGTATAACGATTACCAGACTGCTACCAATCTGACTCATGATGTCTATGCGGCATATAATGGCTCGAACGGTTTCTTGAACAATTCACCGGCGTATGCTTATAATGACGGCTGGTCTGCTGCCCGTTGGAAGCATTTTTATGACGACCGTACGATTGCCGAGTACAGCCAGCTTATCAAGACTTTCTGGTTCTGCAACAAGGAGTATTATCACAATGCGTTCTATATAACCCGTATCTATTACGCTTTCCTGCTTTCGGCACAAACCGATACGTATGGTGATATTCCTATCCAGTATTATGTGAAAGGTGCGATGCCGCCTACGGAAAATGTTACTTATACTCCGCAGAAAGAAGTGTATGACATTATCTTTAAATTGCTTGACCAAGCCATTACGGAATTGCATAATCCACCTACTGTAGAGCAGTACTCTTTCAGTGCCGAGGATGACCGCATCTATGGAGGTAAGGTAGAGCCGTGGATTCGCTTCGCCAATACCTTGCGCTTACGTCTGGCTTTACGTGTAAGCAATGTTGCTCCGGAAGTCGCTCGGGAACAAGGAGAAAAAGCTTTGTCAGATCCTTCGGGCTTGATGAAAGGCCAGGAAGATAATATGAAACTGATTCCTAAACGTCAGTGGATAACCGGTGGCAATGAGAATATCTTTGCATTGATGTTCAGCTGGGGGGCAAGTTGCGTTTTACCGAAAGAGATGGAGTGGGCTTATAAAAATCAGGCTCTTAAAGAGGGTGTAGATACCAATGGCAGTGGCTTTGTTGAAAAGGTTGCCCGAAATGCAGATGAGGAAGGTACTATCTTTGGATTGGACGCTACCAAGTATAATGAAAAAGAAGCGAATTGCTATTTGGATCCCCGTTGCAAGGTACTGTTCTTCCGTCCTTCACCCTATGATCCGGGAATCAAGGACGATTATAAAGCAGAGGACCCCAATGCTGAATACGGCGGATACAGAAATGGGGCAAAAGAAGTCGGTTCTAAGTACACAGTGAAGTATTCACCTATGAAGACTAATCTGAAGAGCGATGAAATGCTTCCCGATTGTTGGTGGAATCAGGCTCGTGAAATTGTTTGGCTCGGTTACTCTGAATCTCTTTTCCTGAAAGCTGAGGCTGCATTGCGTGGTTGGGGCAATGAAACAGGAGCTGCGGTTGCCGGAAGATTGTATGAAGAAGGTGTACGTGCTTCTATGGACTATTATGGTATTGCTTCAGATAAAGCAGACGAATATATCAACCATTTGAAAGGTAAAGAGGCTTTCGGAGCAGGTGGTTCAAGAGAAGAACAACTGGAACAAATCATTACACAAAAGTGGCTGGCTGTCTATCCTAATGGTAACGAAGGTTGGGCTGAGGTTCGCCGCACAGATTATCCCCGTTATTTGTTGCTGCCGCGTTATGGCAACAACTCAAGCGGTGAGGTGGAGAATACCAAACTGATTAAGCGTGTAAGCTATCCGAACAGTGAATCCAGAAATCCGAACAAGCCTGCTTATACGCAAGGAACTAAAGTATGGTGGGATGTGGCAGATACGATGGATGAAACCGGTAAATGGAAAACACCGGATAACTTCAGATAATCCGTTTTAAGTTATGATAGGAAAACGGTGCATTGCCGTTTTCCTATATGGAAAACTAACCTAAGTATGATTGCGGATATCTCTCTTAGGTTAGTTTTTGTTTTTAATCTAAATGAATAATAATATATGAGATATATGAAAATAGGAACGCTTATATCGGCAGGTGTTTTAATGCTGTCATCAATGATATTGAATTCCGGTTGCTCCGAAGCAGGTAATGGCAGAAAACAGACTACGGAAAATCCCGGAGCGATTTTCGGGGAAGTGAAGTCTGCCGCCGGTGCCAAAATGTTGACTCCCATTGCGCTCAGAGGAGATAAAAAAGCTACGGGACATTTGTTTTTTGAATTGAGTGAACCGGCAGAACAGGAGGTTGCCGTTACTTTCAAACTGGATTCCAGGATATTGGATGCTTATAACCAGCTGAATGGTACGGGGTATACGATGTATCCGGCAGACAAGCTGCTACTGGAAAACAATGGCAACGTGGTTGTTGAAGCCGGTAAAAGTAAGTCTGCCACACTTGCACTGGATATACTGCCGGGTGGAACGGAAGGGGCTACCTATGCTGTGGCTGTATCGGCGGTAGCTACTGCGGGAACGGAAAAACATACGGACAACAAGGCCTTTATTTATTTGGTAAAACCGCTTGCAGCCATGCCGGAAGTCAATGCGGGACGCAAGGTAAAGAATTTATGTTATGTGGAAGTCAATCGTGAAAGTATGTTGAATGCGGGTGAGTACACGATGAAGAGCGATAAGTCTCCTTTCTTTGACATAGCCAGTGTATTTGCAGCCAATATTCGTTTGAGCGCGGATGATGTTCCTTATGTTTCTTGTAACGAGCAAACCAGATTTGTACTTGATAATATCGAGCAGACTGTACGCCCGTTACAGGCAAAAGGCATAAGAGTTCATCTCTCCATCTTGGGAGACCACACTGCTGCCGGTATGCGTAGTCTTTCGAAAGATGCCGCCCGCGCCTTTGCAAAGGATTTGAAAGCGTATATCGATATTTATGGATTTGACGGCATAGACTTTGATGATGAGTATTCCACCTATGCCACCGACCAGGCTGTGGAGCCCTATATTCCTTCGGATGCAGTAGCGCCAAGCATTGAAGAATGTACTTCGCAACGTTATGCCGATTTGGTATATGAAAGCCGTAAGTTAATGCCGGACAAGACAATAGGAATTTACTGGTATGCGGGATACGACTATCCGGTCGGTACGGTAGAAGGAAAAACAGTGGATGAATTGATTGACTATTCCATTTACGGATATTACGGTAAGTGGAAGGCCATTCCTGCCGATACGGTAAGCATAGCCAAACAATGCCCGTATGCTATTGAAGTTACTACAGCCAGAGGAGATGTAAAGATAGATGATGACTGCTTGAAAAACATCCGTCAGAACGGTTGGGGCTATTTTGCTGTTTACGATTTGAACAACGAACGTTCGTATGAAAAAGAATTCAGCCGTATATCCCGATTGTTGTACGACGATGAAGTAGAGTGGAGCGGAAAGCAGTATGAACGTACCGGGTGGTAACCGAAAGGTTGCCACTCCGATGTGCAAATAGGCATTTTCTCTTTAATTATCGGTCGGATTAGTAAGTGTTTTTAAAGATAGGATTGTTCTAATATTGTAACATGAACAGGAAAATGGGCAAATTGGATGAAAAAATAATAGTAAAGTTTTTAGCGGGTGAATGTTCGGAAGAGGAACTTCGCTCGTTGAATGTCTGGTTGGAGGAGTCGGAAGAGAATGCTCATGAATTATTTACATTAGAGGAACTGTACCATTTGGGAAAATCCGATGCGGCTTCTGAGGAAGCACTCCTTGCGAAGGCTGAAAAACAATTGTCGCAAAGGCTCGGAGAGGAGCGGAAGCGTAAGTTGAAGCGTACACTGTTTCACCGGTGGATGCAATATGCAGCTATTGCAGTCGGTGCTTTTTTTATAGGAGGTATGGGCTACTGGTTCTATCAGGCGGGTAGCCGTAGTTCCGAATCTTTGGTCACTGTTACGGCCAATGAAACCATAAAGGAGCTGATGCTTCCGGATGGAACCAAAGTATGGTTGAATAAAAACACGATTTTGCAGTATCCCCGTAATTTTGAAGGTGGCGAGAGACATGTGTATCTGAACGGAGAAGGTTTCTTTGATGTGAAGAGAAATACAGCCAAGCCATTTATCGTACAAAGCCATGCCATGCAAGTGAGGGTATTGGGAACAACCTTTAATTTGAAGTCCGGGGAAAACGGACAAAGGGCGGTAGCCACCTTATTGAAAGGTGAGGTAGAAGTAAAGGGCAATCATGGTGAAGGCATGATAGTGCTTTCGCCGGGGCAACAGGCCGAATTGGACGGAATGACCCGACGACTGACGGTGAAACCTGCAGAACCGGGTATAGAGGGCTGGCATGATACGGCATTCGATTTAAATCAGACGGACATACGTACGCTTTGCAAGATTTTGGAGAGAGCCTATAACGTGAAAATCATTATAGCACCGGATGTGGACATTGAAAGAACATATTCCGGACCGTTGAAGAAGAAAGAAAACGTAGCTGCCACATTGGATTTGATAAAGAATTCCATCGGTATCAAATACAAGGTAATAGGCGAAAACGTTTTTATATCTTCTTCCAAATCCAAATAGAACAGGCTTGTTTTGTTTATTGATAATCTGAAATTCAAATATTATGAAAAAACTTTTATTGGCATTTGCCTTTTTATGCTGTTTTACGAGCATAAAGGCTAAGGATTGGGTACAGTATGTAAATCCTTTGGTGGGCACTCAGTCCACATTCGAGCTTTCTACCGGAAACACCTATCCCGCCATTGCGCGTCCGTGGGGAATGAATTTTTGGACACCGCAAACCGGAAAAATGGGGGATGGCTGGCAATATGTCTATACGGCCAATAAAATCCGAGGCTTCAAGCAGACGCACCAGCCCAGTCCATGGATAAACGATTACGGGCAATTCTCCATTATGCCTGTTACCGGGCAACCTGTTTTCGATGAGGACAAACGTGCAAGCTGGTTCTCGCATAAAGGTGAGGTTGCGTTGCCGCATTATTATAAGGTATATCTGGCGGAGCACGATGTGGTGACGGAGTTTACTCCTACCGAACGTGCCGTGCTGTTCCGTTTCACATTTCCGGAAAATGAACATTCCTATGTCGTGGTAGATGCTTTCGACCGCGGTTCCTATATCAGGATTGTACCGGAAAAGAACCGGATCATCGGATATTCCACCCGTAACAGCGGCGGTGTACCGCAGAATTTCAGAAACTACTTTATTGTAGAGTTCGACAAACCTTTTACATATACCGCTTCTGTTAAAGACAGTGTAATTCAGGAATCGCAGAAAGAGCAGCAAGCTGCCCATGCAGGTGCGATTATCGGATTTAAGACGAAGAAAGGCGAGATTGTGCATGCCCGTGTTGCTTCTTCTTTTGTCAGCTACGAACAGGCTGAGCGGAACTTGCTCGAATTGGGTGCGGACAGTTTTGACACGCTGGTGCAGAAAGGACGTGATGCTTGGAACAATGTGTTGGGCAAGATTGAAGTGGAGGGCGGAAACCTCGACCAATACCGCACTTTCTATTCCTGCCTGTACCGCTCGCTGCTTTTCCCACGTGCTTTTTACGAGTTGGACAAGCAGGGTGCTCCCATTCACTACAGCCCCTATAATGGGGAAGTGCTTCCCGGCTATATGTACACCGATACGGGTTTCTGGGATACATTCCGTTGTCTGTTTCCTTTCCTTAATCTGATGTATCCGTCGGTAAACAGGGAAATTCAGGAGGGACTTGTCAATGCTTACAAGGAAAGTGGTTTCTTTCCCGAATGGGCGAGTCCGGGACACCGTGGCTGCATGATCGGCAATAATTCGGCTTCCGTTTTGGTCGATGCCTATTTGAAGGGTGTTAAGGTAGAAGATGTAAAGACTATGTATGAAGGGTTGCTTTACGGGACGGAGCATGTACATCCGGAAATATCATCTACCGGACGTTTGGGCTATGAATATTACAACAAGTTGGGATATGTTCCTTATGATGTGAAGATTAACGAGAATGCCGCCCGTACGCTGGAATATGCTTATGACGACTGGTGCATCTATAAGCTTGCCAAAGCTTTGAACCGTCCGAAAAAGGAGCAGGAGTTGTTTGCAAAGCGTGCCATGAACTACCGTAATATTTTCGATAAGGAAAGTCTGTTGATGCGCGGGCGTAATAAAGACGGTAAGTTCCAGACACCGTTCTCACCGTTGAAGTGGGGGGATGCCTTTACCGAAGGAAACAGTTGGCACTACTCCTGGTCGGTATTCCACGACCCGCAAGGATTGGTCGATCTGATGGGGGGCGAAAAGGTATTTGCCAATATGCTCGATTCCGTATTCATTGTTCCGCCTGTATTCGATGATAGCTACTACGGACAAGTCATCCATGAAATACGCGAAATGACTGTAATGAATATGGGCAATTACGCACATGGCAACCAGCCTATACAGCACATGATTTATCTCTATAACTACATCGGACAACCCTGGAAAGCGCAATATTGGCTGCGTCAGGTGATGAACCGCATGTACACACCCGGTCCGGACGGTTATTGCGGGGATGAAGACAACGGGCAGACTTCGGCATGGTATGTATTCTCCGCATTAGGCTTCTATCCGGTTTGTCCGGGTACGGACGAATATGTATTGGGCGCTCCCTTGTTCAAGAAAGCCGTTCTGCATTTTGAAAACGGAAACTCGCTGACGATCGATGCCGGAAACAACAGTGCGCAGAATGTCTATATACAGTCTCTTCAGGTCGACGGAAATGAATATACCAAAAACTACCTGCGCCACGGAGACTTGCTGAAAGGCGGTACGCTGAAATTCGAAATGGGCGATAAGCCCAATCTGCAGCGAGGTGTCCGTGCGGAAGATTATCCGTATTCGTTTTCTAAGGAAAAGCGTAGGTAGCTGCATGTTTTTGTACCATTACACAGTAAAAAAAATACCGGAAAAACATGAAAACAATATTATGGACTGTCAGTCTGCTGTTTGTAATATGCGGGTGCACTCCCAAACCGACAGAAGTCGTTTCGCCTGATGGTCATATCCGCCTTCAGTTCGCATTGGATGACCACAACCGCATGACGTATCGGATAGATGTGGATGATACGGCTTTTGTAACCCCTTCTGCTTTGGGATTCCTTGCCGGAAAGGGTGTGAATCTTTCGGAAGGTATGAAAGTTGTCGGTACGGAGTTTTCCGCTGCGGACGAGACATGGACACAACCTTGGGGAGAGAATAAGAGTATCCGTAACCATTATAATGAAATGGCGGTTTGTCTGTCTGATGAGGCGGATACGAAACTGACCCTTCGTTTTCGGGTATTTGACGACGGAGTCGGTTTCCGGTACGAGTATGAAGTTGCCGGAGTAGACAGCATCTTTGTTACGGACGAACTTACCTCTTTCAATATGGCGCAGGATGGAATTTCCTGGTCTATTCCTGCCAACTACGAAACATATGAGCTGTTATATCGTACACAGCCGCTGAGCAAGACTGATAACGCAAACACTCCGATGACCTTTAAGGTAGGTAAGACTTACGCCAGTATTCACGAAGCCGCATTGACGGACTTTCCTGAAATGACTTTGCAAAATACCGGAGGCTGCGGATTCAAATCCGAGTTGGCTCCATGGCCCGACGGCATTAAGGCTAAGATAGAAGGCGGCAGTTTCAATACGCCCTGGCGCACTGTACAGATAGCTTCGAAAGCTGTGGGATTGATAAATTCAGCACTTATCCTGAACTTAAACGAACCCTGCGTTTTGGAGTCTACCGACTGGATTCGCCCGATGAAGTATGTAGGTATATGGTGGGGCATGCATCTGGGTGTGGAGAGCTGGGTGATAAACGACCGCCACGGCGCCACTACCGAAAATGCAAAACGTTATATTGATTTTGCCGCAGCCAACAACATCGAAGCCGTTATGTTCGAAGGCTGGAATGAAGGTTGGGAGAACTGGGGCGGAACGCAGAACTTCGATTATACCAAACCGTATGCCGATTTCGATATAAAGGAGATAGCAGCCTATGCCCGGAAGAAGGGTGTTGAGATTATCGGTCATCATGAAACGGGAGGAAATATCTGTAATTACGAAAATCAGTTGGATAAGGCTTATGAATGGTATGCCGATTTGGGTATCCATAGCGTAAAGACCGGGTATGCCGGTGGTCTTCCCAACGGTCACAACCACCACGGACAGTTCAATGTGCGGCATTATCGCAATGTCGTGAAAACGGCTGCCAAGTATCGTACTACCCTCGATGTGCATGAGCCGATAAAGGATACCGGTATACGTCGTACCTATCCCAACATGATGACCCGCGAAGGCGCCCGCGGCATGGAGTGGAATGCCTGGAGCGAAGGTAATCCGCCGGAACATCATGTGATGTTGCCGTTTACCCGTTTGCTGGGTGGTCCGATGGACTATACGCCGGGTATCTTTGATGTGCTGTACAAGCGTGCCAAAAACAATCCCGACCGGAAAAAGTGGAATATGAAAGACAGTAAGGACTGCCGTATCAATACCACGCTTGCCAAGCAGATAGCCAATTGGGTGATACTTTACTCTCCTTTGCAGATGGCTGCCGACATGATTGAAAACTATGAAGGCCATCCCGCTTTCCGTTTCTTCCGTGATTTTGATGCAGACTGTGACTGGTCGGAGGCGCTTGCCGGCGAACCGGGTGAATACGTGGCAATAGTACGTAAGGCAAAAGATAAATATTTTCTGGGGGCGGCAACCGATGAAGAGGCGCGCAGCATAGATGTGAAACTGGATTTTCTGGAAAAAGGAAAAACTTATGCAGCCGTTATCTATGCCGACGGAAAAGATGCCGATTGGGAGACCAATCCGGAATCTTACGAAATCATAGAGAAACAGGTGACGTCCGATGATACCCTGACCATTGTCATGGCAAAAGGTGGGGGACAGGCTGTCAGCTTTATGCCGATTTGATAATCCTAATGTAATACCAAAGAATATGAAAACAAACTTGAAATCTAATTCCATATTGCTGGGCGGACTCCTGTTGCTGGGTACTGTCTTTAGCTGTACGCAGGCAGAGCAGGACTATGCCTCTTATGTAAATCCCTTTATTGGGACAGGCGGACATGGACATACATATCCGGGTGCGGTTGTTCCGAACGGGATGATTCAACCCAGTCCCGATACACGCATCTACGAATGGGACGCTTGTTCCGGATACTATTACGAGGATACTACCATCAACGGTTTCTCGCATACCCATGTCAGCGGAACAGGATGTGCGGACTACGGTGATGTACTGCTGATGCCTACTGTTGGGAAACAGGAGTATCATCCGATGGGGGCGAAGAGTCAGCAAATGGCGTACTGTTCGGCTTTCTCGCACGATAATGAAGTGGCGCAACCCGGATATTATTCCGTCTTGCTGGAACGCTATAACGTAAAGGCGGAACTCACTGCGACAAAGCGTGCCGCCATTCACCGTTATACCTTTCCGGAAGCCGAAGATGCCGGTTTCATTCTGGACTTTGATTACAGTATCGAGCGTCAGACAAATGAGGAAATGAAAATAGAAGTAATCAGTGATACCGAAATCCGCGGACATAAAAAAACGGTATATTGGGCATTCGACCAGTATATCAACTTCTATGCCAAGTTCTCCAAGCCGTTTACCTATACATTGGTGACGGATTCTGTGGCATTGGAAGAAGGCGGTCCGCTTTTGCCCACTGCCAAAGTACTGTTGCAGTTCCCTACGGCACAGAATGAAGAGGTATTGGTGAAAGTGGGTGTTTCGGCTGTCGATATGGACGGAGCGCGTAAGAATGTGGAGGCCGAAATACCCGGATGGGATTTTGACGGAGTGCGGAGTGCAGCACGTCAGGCATGGAATGACTATCTGTCCAAAATAGATATCCGTACGCAGAATGCCGACCAGCGCACGATGTTTTATACAGCCCTTTATCACACCGGTTTGCAGCCCAATCTCTTTACGGATGCCGACGGACGTTATTTCGGTATGGATTTGAAGCCGCATCAGGGCAGTGTGGACGAACCTGTGTACACGATATTCTCCTTGTGGGATACTTTCCGTGCTTATCATCCTTTGATGACAATTATAGATCCTGAACAGAATGAAGCCTTTATCCGCTCTTTGATCCAGAAAGAGAAAGAAGGCGGTGTATTCCCGATGTGGGAACTTGCCGGCAACTATACGGGAACGATGATTGGTTACCATGCAGCTTCTCTGATTGCCGACTCTTACGCCAAAGGATATCGTAATTTTGATGTGAAGGAAGCCTACCGTGCCTGTCTCCGCACGGCGGAATACGATACGACGGGCATTATTACTCACCCCCGTGTATTGCTGCATTTGATGCCGCAGGCCAAATACTGGAAGAATAAAATAGGCTATGTTCCCTGTGACAAAGACAATGAATCGGTAGCCAAGGCCTTGGAATATGCTTATGACGACTGGTGCATCTCACAGTTGGCTGAAGCAATGGGCGATGAACCGAACCGGACTAAGTACGCGGCTTTTGCAGAGGGCTATAAGGTATATTTCGATCCGTCTACCCGTTTCATGCGCGGGCTCGACAGCGAGGGCAATTGGCGTACGCCTTTCAATCCTCGTGCTTCCACTCACCGCAACGATGATTATTGTGAAGGCACTGCCTGGCAATGGACTTGGTTCGTGCCGCACGATGTAGATGGTCTGGTGGAACTCATGGGTGGCCGTGACGCATTCATCGGTAAGCTCGATTCTCTGTTCGTGGCAGATTCTTCCTTGGAGGGCGAGTCGGTATCGGTAGATATTTCCGGACTGATAGGACAGTATGCGCACGGTAACGAGCCGAGCCACCATATTGCTCACCTTTATAACTATGTGGGACAGCCGTACAAGACACAGGCGTTGGTGGACAGTGTGCTGCATACGCTTTACTTCAACGAGCCCAATGGCCTTTCCGGCAATGAAGACTGCGGACAGATGTCGGCATGGTACGTGCTTAATGCTATGGGATTTTACCAGGTTTGCCCCGGAAAACCGGTGTATTCCATCGGGCGTCCGCTGTTTGATGAGGCCGCCATCCGTTTGCAGAATGGCAACACCTTTACCATTATAGCTCATAATAACAGTCGTGACAATAAGTATGTCCGGAAGATTATCCTGAACGGGGAAGAACTTGCCGCTCCTTTCTTCAACCATCAAGACATCGTAGACGGCGGTACGCTGGAGCTGACTATGGGAGCGGAGCCGCTGATGCCGGATAATGAGTTACGGAAATAGAAAGTACCGATAGCAACGAAACATATATGAGCCGGAATTATCATAATCCGATATCTTGGATTCCAACCGTTTATTTCGCCATGGGGCTTCCCTTTGTGGTGCTGAACATGGTTTCCGTACTTATGTTCAAGGGGCTGGGAGTGGGTGATGCCCAAATCGCTTTGTGGACCTCACTGATAATGCTTCCCTGGACGTTGAAGTTTCTTTGGAGTCCTTTTCTCGAGATGTTCAAGACGAAGAAACTCTTCGTGGTGCTGACGCAGTTGGTTACGGGAGCGGGGTTCGCACTGGTCGCCTTTGCACTGAATCTTCCGTTCTTTTTTGCTCTTTCCATTTTTTTGCTGGCGGTTATCGCTTTCAGCGGCGCTACGCACGATGTGGCAACGGACGGCGTGTACATGTCCGAGCTGAATAAGCAGGAACAGGCAAAGTACATCGGCTGGCAGGGAGCTTTCTATAACATCGCCAAGATTGTGGCGTCCGGCGGTTTGGTATGGCTGGCTGGGTGGCTGCTGAAATACTTCGGTGGAGTGCCCGGTGCCACGGATGCAGTGCGTCATGAAGCAACTGTCCAGGCTTGGATGTGTGTAATGCTGGTAATGGCTGCCGTGATGATATTGCTGGCAATATACCATTGGCGTATGTTGCCTTCGGGCGGTGCTGCGGCTGCCGAAACCAAGTCGGCGGGCGAAACGCTGGAGAAGTTGCAGAGCGTAATCAGGGATTTCTTTCAGAAACGTCATATAGGGTATTATATTGCCTTTATCATTCTCTATCGCCTTGCCGAGGGTTTCGTCATGAAGATTGTTCCCCTTTTCTTGAAGGCGGAACGTTCGGCGGGCGGCTTAGGGCTGAATGAGCAGGAAATAGGGTTGTATTACGGCACTTACGGAGCTGCCGCCTTTGTGCTGGGCTCTTTGCTGGCCGGTTATTACATATCGCACCGCGGACTGCGGAAAACGCTGTTCTCCCTGTGCTGCATCTTTAACCTGCCTTTTGTGGCATATACCCTGTTAGCGATATATCAGCCGGAGAGCGGCATGCTGATTGGCAGTGCCATCGTGCTGGAGTATTTCGGTTACGGCTTCGGCTTTGTGGGGCTTTCGCTGTTTATGATGCAACAGGTAGCTCCGGGCAAGCACCAGATGGCGCACTATGCTTTCGCTTCCGGTATCATGAATCTGGGTGTGATGCTTCCGGGAACAATCAGCGGATATGTGAGCGATTTTCTGGGGTATGAGGATTTCTTCATCTTCACCCTGTTTGCCACTATTCCGGCATTCCTCATTACCTGGTTCGTACCGTTTACGTATGCCGATGAGGTAAAAGGCGGAGCGGCCGCATAGTCGGTGGAAAAACATTGGCGGGATATGTTCCGGATAGTGGTTTCGATTGATGCCGGCTTTCCGTACATTCCCGGTTCCTGTGACAGATTATATAAGTAATTATAGATAGATTTAATTTCGTGTTATTACATAGAAAATGAAATGAGTATGAGTAGCAAAATTATTATTCCTTGGGAAGAACGTCCGGCAGGATGCAAGGACGTATTATGGCGCAGTGTGGCAAATCCCATTATTCCGCGTGATTTGCTTCCCACTTCCAACAGTATTTTCAACAGTGCGGTAGTACCTTTCGGCGACGGGTTTGCAGGAGTATTCCGTTGCGACGATACTAACCGTCGCATGCGGCTGCACGTAGGGTTCAGTAAAGATGCCATAAACTGGAACATCAAGGAAGAGCCGTTGAAGTTCCAATGCGATGATGAGGAAATCGGTACATGGGTGTATGGCTACGACCCGCGCGTGTGCTTTATCGAAGACCGCTATTATGTTACCTGGTGCAACGGCTATCACGGTCCTACTATCGGTGTGGCCTATACGTTCGATTTCGAGACGTTCCACCAGTTGGAAAACGCTTTTATTCCTTTCAACCGTAACGGAGTACTTTTCCCGCGCAAGATAAACGGTCGTTTTGCCATGTTGAGCCGTCCGAGCGACAATGGGCATACTCCCTTTGGAGATATTTTCTACAGTGAGTCGCCCGATATGGAGTTTTGGGGACGCCACCGCCACGTGATGTCACCTGCCGCTTTTGAGGTAAGTGCATGGCAATGCACCAAAATCGGTGCAGGTCCTATCCCTGTCGAGACTCCCGAAGGCTGGCTGCTGATTTATCACGGTGTGCTGCATTCCTGCAACGGTTATGTTTACAGTTTCGGTTCTGCTCTGCTCGATTTGGACGAACCGTGGAAAGTAAAGTTCCGCTCGGGTCCTTATCTGCTTGCTCCGCGCGAACCGTACGAATGTATGGGCGATGTTCCTAATGTATGTTTCCCGTGCGCCGCTCTGCACGACAATGAAACGGGCAGGATTGCCATATACTACGGTTGTGCCGATACCGTAACCGGACTGGCATTCGGCTATATTCCCGAAATTATAGAATTTACCAAACGTACAAGCATCATTTGATGTACATAAACTTTTGGGAACCATGAAACGAGCATTCCTTTCCGGCGTATTTGCCTTTGTTCTGCTGGCTGTGTCTCCGGCTGCGGAGAAAAGTTTTTCTCCTGTAGACTATGTGAACCCCTTTATCGGTACGACTAACTTCGGCACGACCCATCCGGGAGCTGTATGCCCCAACGGGATGATGTCTGTCGTTCCTTTCAACGTGATGGGGGCGGCGGACAACAAATACGATAAGGATGCCCGTTGGTGGTCCACTCCCTATGAGTATCACAACTGCTTCTTTACCGGGTATTCGCATGTTAATCTCAGTGGAGTGGGATGTCCCGAACTTGGTTCGTTGCTGCTGATGCCCACTACGGGCGAGCTTTCCGTAGACTACAAGGAGTATGGCAGCCGTTATGAAGACGAACAGGCCTCTCCGGGGTATTACACTAATTTCCTTACCCGTTATAATGTAAAGACCGAAGTGACTGCCACGCCGCGCACCGGTGTGGCGCGCTTCACTTTTCCAAAAGGGCGGAGTCATATTCTGCTGAACTTGGGAGAGGGACTGACCAATGAAACCGGAGCTTTCCTGCGGCAAACCGGAGAGTGTGAATTTGAGGGGATGAAGTTGCTCGGTACTTTCTGCTACAATCCGCAGGCGGTATTTCCTGTTTACTTCGTGATGCGTGTCAACAAAACTCCCCTCAAAACCGGTTATTGGAAAAAACAGCGTTCCATGACAGGCGTGGAGGCCGAATGGGATCCGGACAACGGCAAGTATAAATTGTATACCGGTTATCACAAGGAACTGGCGGGCGATGATATTGGCGCTTTTCTGACATTCGATACCGGGGAGAGCGAGCAGATAGAGGTACAAATGGGTGTTTCTTTCGTCAGTATCGAGAATGCCCGTCTCAATCTGGACAAAGAGCAGTCCGGCAAGGACTTCGACAAGGTATTGGCGGAAAGCCGTAAACGCTGGCACGACGATTTGTCGCGTATCATTGTGGAAGGCGGGACGGACGAGCAGAAGATTGTTTTCTATACAGCGCTTTATCATGCGCTGATACATCCCAACCTTTTGCAGGACGTCAACGGGCAATATCCGGCAATGGAAAGCGACCGGATTCTTACGGCAAAGGGCGACCGGTATACCGTATTCTCCCTTTGGGATACTTACCGTAATGTGCACCAGCTTCTTACGCTGGTATATCCCGAACGGCAACTGCAAATGGTGCGTTCCATGCTCGACATGTACCGTGAGCATGGCTGGTTGCCCAAGTGGGAACTCTATGGACGCGAGACATTGACGATGGAGGGCGACCCTTCTATACCGGTCATTGTGGATACCTGGCTGAAAGGTTTGCGCGGCTTCGATGTGGAGCTGGCTTATGAGGCGATGCGCAAAGGGGCTGTATTGCCGGGAGCGGAAAATCTCCTGCGACCGGATAATGACGACTATCTTTCATTGGGGTATGTACCTTTGCGCGAGCAGTACGACAACTCCGTATCGCATGCTTTGGAGTACTACATAGCCGATAACGCTCTTTCGCGCATGGCAGAGGCGCTTGCCAAGGATGCCGAGGTGAAAGGACAGAAGGAAAAAGCACGCCGCTACAAGGCGGATGCCCGTCTTTTCTATAACCGTTCTTTGGGATATAAGCATTATTACAGCAAGGAGTACGGCACATTCCGTCCTATTTTGCCGAACGGTGAGTTTTATGCTCCGTTTGACCCGAGGCAGGGCGAAAACTTTGAACCTAATCCGGGCTTTCATGAGGGGTGCGCATGGAACTATACTTTCTATGTTCCCCACGATGTAAAGGGGCTGGCGCAACTTATGGGCGGGAAGAAGGCTTTCGTAGACAAGCTGCAACGTGTTTTCGATGAGGGGCTTTACGACCCTGCCAATGAGCCGGACATCGCTTATGCGCATCTGTTCTCTTATTTCAAGGGAGAGGAGTGGCGTACCCAGAAGGAGTTACACCGTCTTTTGCAGAAGTATTTCAAGAATGCCCCCGATGGCATTCCCGGCAATGATGATACCGGAACGATGTCTGCATGGGCCATCTTCAATATGATGGGCTTCTATCCGGATTGTCCGGGCGAACCGTCTTACACGCTTTCCACACCGGTGTTCGACAAAGTGACCATCCGTCTTGATGCCGAAGTGTGGGGACGTGGGCAGTTGGTGATAGAGACGGAGCGTCCTTCGGACGATTCGCTTTATATCCGTGAAATGGAGTTAGGAGGAAAGAGACTGTCACGTTTCCGAATCAGCCACCAAGAGCTGGTAGAGGGCGGAAAGTTGCGGTTTGTGTTACGTTGACGAATCGGATGATACATAACCGGATTTCACAGATTTACTTTATTCTTCTTCTGTGAAATCCGTGTAATCCGTGCCTAAAGGAAACAAATAATAAGTGAATTTTCCTTTAGGCATACCCTCTTTTTAATGTTGGATGGAGTCTTATTTCACTCTTCCGCCGCAGAGCCAGTGCTTTGTATAGTAATCTTCCTTGAGGCTGCTCACGATGACTCCTTGTCCGGTACTGGCATGAACGAACTTGCCGTCTTTCAGGTAGATGCCTACATGTGCCACTTTCTTGCGTGACAAAGAATACCAAGTCACCTTCGCGCAGGTTGCGGCGGGCTATCCTGTTGCTTTCTTTCAACTGGCCGTCCGTGCTGCGCGACAGGCGTATGCGGTAGGTTTTCTTATAGAGTTGGGATACCAGGCCGGAGCAGTCCGTTCCATGTTTGCTGTCGCCACCGGCACGGTAGGGAGTGCCTATCCACTCGGCGGCATTGAGGTACAGCTTGTGGTTGTCTGTCAGTCCGATATCCATGCCCAGGCGTACAGAGGCTTGTGCCAATGCTTTATAGTCGAGACGGGGAGCGGCGGTATGGCAGGAACTTAAACAGAATATTAACCCGGTCAAGGCAATTATACAGGAAAAGGAGTGTTTCATATTTATTCCTCTGTAGGTGTTTCTTCTTCAGTATTATTTTCAGTTTCGATGTTTTCTTCGACACTGACATTGAAATAAGCTTCCAATTCCTTTTCGGCCGAATTGTTTTCGTTCTGTATATCACGGATAATGACTCCGTGCTCCAACAGGGCGATGCGCGGACATACATCTACCGTATGATTGAGGTTGTGGCTGGAAATGATGACGGTTGCTTTGTGTTCCTCGTTGTATTTTTTCAGCAGTTGTTTGATGATGGACTGCGAACTGGGGTCGAGGAAGTTGAAAGGTTCGTCAAGTATCAGCAGCTGCGGATGATGCAGCATGGCGGAGATGATGCCTATCTTTTGCTTGTTTCCGGCGGAGAAGTTGCGTATGAATTTCTTCTGTCCCATGACTTCACCGTTCATGAAACGCTCGAAAGGGGCGATGCGTTCGTCTACTTCTTCTTTTTTAAGTCCGTACATCTTGCCGATGAAGTAGAAGTATTCTTCCGGCGTGAGGTAGTCTATCAGGAAACCGTCGTCTATGAAAGCGCCGGTAAAGTTTTTCCAGTCTTCGCTTTTACATACGTCTATATCATTGATGGTGACCTTTCCTCGGTCGGCTTGCAACAAATCCAATACCAGCCGGAAAAGGGTGGTCTTTCCGGCTCCGTTGTTCCCAACCAAGCCCAGCATATCACCCTGATTGATGAGGTAGTTGTCAATATTTACGGCGGTCTTTTCGCCGAACTTCTTTTGCAAATTACTGATCTGAATCATAGCCATAAATCTTAAATTGTAAATCTTACTGTCTGCTGTCTCTAAATCCTTCCATATTCTTATAACGCCGCTTCATAAAGCGGTGGTATACATTCTTCAGCCAGAAGCGGGACGTCAATATAAAACCCGCACCGATGGCAATCAATATCCAGGCTGTAACTGTGGGGCCGAAAAAGGTTGTCAGCATAAAATTCATAAGTAGAGGTACGCCGAATGCCGCTCCGGAAATCAGATTCTGCAATCCGGTTCCCATGTTCTGGCGGTTGGTCATTTTGGCGTTCAAATCCACTGTCCTGTTATTGTATACGGCCAATTGGAACAGGCAGAAATATACACAGCCCGCAACAAATACAGCCCAACTGATGCAGCTCAGCACAGCCAGTTTGCCGGTTACCATAGCCGGTATCATCAGGAACAGGGGGATGAGTATGGCGATGCTGTACAGAATATATTTGGCACGCAGCAGTGTGTAGATGGACTCCTTGCGGCTCATCAGCCCGTCGATGTAGTTGCCTTCGTAACTCATCAGGCTTGATAAAAACAGAATGCCGAAAATCACGAAGTTGTAAACCATGATAAAGCTTTTCATACCTTGTCCGTCATATGCTTCGGTGAAGCTCAGAATGCAGGTAAATGCAATCACTACCAGAAATACTGTACGCAGGGCCGTTTTGCAGACTTTATTGCGTAATAACATTTTCAGTTCCAGCCGCATGTATTCGCCAATCTCTCCGTAGCGGTCCAGAAATTTGTATTCGGATACATGCTTTACCTTGGTGTCTTCTACTTTATTGATTTCGTTATAAATCAATTTTATCATCAGTCCGCGATTGATGAACCATAGCACTACGATAGCTGCAAATACTCCGGTGAAGGTGAGAAGATGTCCAAGGATAAACCCTTCTCCTAAGTCGACGGACCAGTCGAATAGCGGACTGTTGTCCGGTATGAACATTCCGGCAGCGATACTCCCGTATGCCAGTATAGGCAGGATTATCCACCAGACGCGTTCGTTCATCAATGTCCGGCATAGCAGGAACCAGTAGTTGTTGAGTACCATCAACAACCATATTCCGATACTATAGGTCAGTACACCCGTTATGCCGTAAAATCTGGTAATGCTGATGATGGCGAACGGAACGAAGAAGAACAGCCATATCAGGTTGAAGCCGTTCAATCCGGAACGTATCAGCAGGAAATCGATAAGGCGGTTGCGCTTTACCGGTAGCAGCAGATAGGGCTTTACCTCTTGGGCAGGCGTTTTCTGAAATGGAAAACGCATCAGGAAATCCAGGCAGAGGATAAATATCAGCCCGCTGTTCAGGACATGATATGCTTCGGTTGCCCCGTCGTTGAAAGCAAAGGCAAAACTCGTTCCGAAGAATATCAGATAACCAGCCCAGAATACAGCCATGAAGTACATCCAGAATTTTCCGAATTTATTCTTCTCGTACATCGGGTTTCGCTTGGCTGCCAACTTTCCGTGCTTGCGTAATTCTATAAAGAGGTTCATAATGGATAGATGGTTAATGTATATGAAAAAGGCTGCGCTGCTTCACGAACAACGCAGCCTTTTGAAAACTGTGACTTTGGTTGTGAGTTGAAAAATCAGACTGCTGATAGTACGGTTTGTAAAGAGCTACTTTACGCCTCTAAAGGTCAACTCTACAACGCTAAAGGTCTACTTTACGACTCCTGGTGTAGACCCCTATTTCTTTTCGGGGCTGATCATTGAAACAGTAATTTGGTTCTTCTGTTTCAGGAGTTCGTTGGCAAATTTCTGGACATCTTTTGCTGTGATTCCATTGACGATTTGCTCGTAATCCTTTATCGGATTGATACCGGTATAGAGATATTCGTCTATGCTGTTCAGCCAGTAACCGTTTTCTTTCAGATTTTCGTTATGCTTCTTCAGCATGTACTCTTTCACTTTGTTCAGGCTGGCTTCATCGGGACCGTTTTTGGCGAAAGCTTCCGCTTCGGCATAGATAATCTTCATCAGTTTGTCCTGCTTGTCGGGAGCTGTATTGAAGAAGATTTGCAGAACGGCTCTTTCCGTAGGATATTTAACAAGCTGTCCCATAGGATATACACCATAAGTACCACCTTCATCTTCACGTACTTTCTCCGTATAGATTAAGTCCAGGAGCTGGTCGGTCATGCTCATGAGAATATCGTTGCGGAGCGTGTATGCGCAAGTACCGCTGTAAGAGATGAAGTTATTTACCTTCGGAGTCTCTTGCTGACGGATAAACTCGTTTTTGTAGATTCCTTTGCGCATTTCGATGTGGTTGTCCTTGAATGTTTCTTTGCGGTTGATAGAGGGTAATGAACCCAGATAAGATTCAATCAGAGGTTTTACGGCTTCCACATCGACGTTTCCTACTAAAATAAAGGTAAAGTCGCTGGCGTCTTTGAAACGGTCCTGATACATGGAAAGAATCTTGTCGTAATCCATCTTGTCTACCATATCGGCTTTCATTCTCAAGGTTCTGGGGTGCTTCATGTAGAGAGTGGACGTGATGGAGTCGCTGAAAGAAGAACTCGGGTTCAGATCCATATTCTGCAATTCGGCCTTGCTGCGGTTTTTATAAGATGCAAAAGCATTGTCGTCACGTCTTGGAGCTGTGAAAGTCAGATAGGTAAGCTGCATCATTGTCTCAAAGTCTTTGGGAGAGCAACTGCCCGTTACGGCTTCTGTCTTATCGCCGATTCCGTAGTTTACGGAAGCTTTTTTACCGGCCAGCACTTTTTCCAGTTCAATAGCGCTGAAATTGCCAAGGCCGCCTAATGCTACTGCATCCAATCCGTTGATATTGATGATTTCCGAGTCGGGGAAGAGTGAGCTACCACCCATACTTACACCTTTCATACGAATTTCATCGGCTTTGAAATCTGTCTTTTTGATGATAACCTTAACTCCGTTGGACAGTGTCAGCATAGTAGTTCCGAAAATATCGTCTTTCTTTTCAGATACGATTTTACCGCCTTTCGGGGCTTCTTTCATCAAGGGCTCGTTAGAAACTTTATCTACATACGGCGTAAGTTTCTCTGATTTTACCGCTTTCAGAAGGTTCTTGATAGCTTCCTCTGTGGGGAGCTTTAAGCCTTCTTTCTCAGGACCGAACAGGGCTACCACCTGGTTGCTGTCTGTCACCATTTGCTGCATCATCTGGTTCAGGGCGGTTACGGGAATAGCCGGTGCTATCTGGTTGATGATGGTATATTCGTTGGCAATGCCCGGAATAGGTTCGTTGTCGAGGAAGTGACGGACATATTCCTTTACATAGCTTTCATTCTTACGCTTGTCGCGTTCCTGGAAAGCCGATTCCAGATGGCGCAGATATTCTGCACGGGCACGGCTGTACTCGGTTTCGGTAAAGCCGAATTGGCGTGCACGCTCGATTTCGCGGAGAACGGTTGAGATACCGTTTTCAATGGCATCTTCCTTGCAGACTACAATTCCGGTAAAGGCGTCCTTGGTCTTGGCTACGAAGAAGTCATCGTCATAGGTTGCGGCATAAATATAAGGCGGGTTAGCTGCCTGGAGCAATTCGTTCAGACGTGCATTCAACATGTTGGTAATCAGTGTCGCTGCATAGTCTTGCATCAGATA
Source organism: Bacteroides sp. NSJ-48 (assembly GCF_014287405.1). NCBI lineage: Bacteria > Pseudomonadati > Bacteroidota > Bacteroidia > Bacteroidales > Bacteroidaceae > Bacteroides > Bacteroides sp. NSJ-48. The sequence goes on from NZ_JACOOD010000022.1 coordinate 47,322, forward strand.
ACCCACGTTGCCTTTCTCCTCTCTGGGAGTTGTTTCGTGCTTATTGAAGATAAAGGTTTGTACATAAGGCTGTTCCTTGTCACGTGCAACCAATATGATAGGTTCTTTATTATCGTTTACCGGGTAGTATTCGCGTTTGGCACCATTGGGCTGGGCGGGAATATCTGCAAACATCTTCTTAATCAGGGCTTCAGTGGCATCTACGTCAACGTCACCCACCACCATGATACCTTGTAAGTCGGGACGGTACCATTTTTCATAGTAATCTCGTAAAGTCTGAGGCTTGAAGTTCATTACAACGTCCATGGTTCCGATAGGGAAGCAGTTGGCGTATTTTGTTCCGGCAAACATGGCGGGAAGCATTTTCTCCTGAAAACGTTGCATGGCACTCATGCGGGTACGCCATTCTTCATTGATAACGCCGCGTTCCTTGTCTATTTCTTTGGGATCCAGAGTAAGGTCGTTGCTCCAGTCGTGAAGAATCAGCAGACAAGAGTCGATAGCCCCCGGAGTATTGACCGGTACATTGGAAATGTTATAAACCGTTTCGTCTATGGACGTGTAGGCATTCAGGTTTTCACCGAATTTCACGCCGATGCGTTCCAGGTATTGTATCAGGGACTTTCCGGGGAAGTGAGTCGTTCCGTTGAAACACATGTGTTCCAGGAAATGGGCAAGACCGCGCTGGTTGTCCTCTTCTTGTATGGAACCTACTTTTTGGGCAATATAGAAATCGGCTCGGTTAGCAGGAAGACTGTTTTTACGGATGTAATAGGTCAGTCCGTTGTCCAGCTTGCCGATACGAACATCCTGGTCGATAGGAATAGGTGGTAGTTGTTGGGCAGACACCTGTTGGAAGTTACAGCATAAGATTAGTGCAACAATCCATAAGTTACGTAATAAATGTTTCATCATTATTTGATTTTAAAATGTTTTTGCCTTATCTGTCGAAGTGATAAATAATAAATCACAAAAGAGTCTTGTTTTTTTATTTGATTGCTTCCCGGATACGTACTAATCTGGTTAAAAGTCCTTCCAGTAAATCCAGTTTCAGCATATTGGCACCGTCACTTTTGGCTACGGCAGGATTTTCGTGTGTTTCGATGAACAAACCGTCTGCGCCTACGGCGATACCTGCCTTTGCTATGGTTTCAATCAGCTGAGGCATACCGCCTGTAACGCCGCTGGTTTGGTTGGGTTGTTGCAGGGAGTGGGTGACGTCCAGTATGACGGGGAAGCCGAAGGTTTGCATTTCCGGTATTCCGCGATAGTCTACTACGAGGTCTTGATAGCCGAAGGTTGTCCCGCGTTCGGTAATCATCACGTTCTTATTGCCGGCTTCCACCACCTTGTCTGCTGCGAATTGCATGGCAAGCGGAGAGAGGAACTGTCCTTTCTTTATATTGACGGTCTTGCCGGTCTTGGCTGCGGCTACCAGCAGGTCGGTTTGTCTGCAAAGGAAAGCAGGGATTTGCAGAATATCTACATATTCGGCTGCCATGGCAGCTTCTTCGGCGGCATGGATGTCTGTTACGGTGGGTACTCCGAATGTGTCGTGCACTTTTTTTAGGATTTTCAGGGCTTTTTCATCACCTATACCCATGAAGGAGTCCAGACGCGAGCGGTTGGCTTTACGGTACGAGCCTTTGAATACGTAAGGAATCTGCAGTTTGTCGGTAATAGCTACTACGCGTTCGGCAATGCGCATTGCCATATCTTCTCCTTCAATAACACAAGGACCTGCCAGCAGAAAGAAGTTTCCGGCAGGATTATTTTTCAGTTCAATCATACGTTTTTTTTGAATTATGAGTTATGGTTTACGAGCTATGAAAAGTTCATATCTCAGTTGGGTATAATCAATGTTATCGCTTCGTGCAGCACACCGATGTCCAATGGAAAATGCCGGTCGAGGATACGTCCGTCCAAATCGACGGAAGCATTTTGTGCACGTAATACCTTTATCTTTTGGGTACGGTAGGGTTTTACCACTTTATGGTTTAGAATCCGTCCTTCCATCAACATCCATATTCCCGAAAAGAGTTGCAATAGTTCGGGGCGGTAGATAACCGATACATCCAGCCAGCCATTGTAAGGTACTGCACTGGGTGCCTGTCCGTATCCCCATGCACTGCCTATGCACACCGTCATAATGCGCCCGCGTATATGCTCGCCGTTTATTTTAAGATGCATACGATATAACTTCCGCTCAAAAATCAAGGAGATGAATGCCATAAAATAAGAAAGGAACTTTACCCCCCAGAAGCGCTTGCATTGGTCGGTGATTTTAACTATGCGGGCTCCAAGGCCGATATTGATGGCATTCAGAAAATAGCGGGTCATGTGTTTTTGGCCGTCATAGTAATAACATGTGCCGACATCTATTTTACGGCGGCGGTTATTTATGATGCAATCTACGGCTTCCTTGTATTCCGAACTTATTTCCCAATATTTGGCAAAATCATTGCCGATGCCATTGGGGATAATGCCGATAGCGATGTTCTCTTTATCTTCCGCATTGGAAAGCATTATGCCGTTGATTGCATCGTTCAGTGCACCGTCACCTCCTACAACGACAATGGTGCGGTAACCGTTGTTGGCAAGTATGCCTGCCAGACGTTCTACGGAGCCGAACCCTTCGGACTGCACATAGTCGTAAGACACGCCTTTGCTGTCCATATATGCTTTAATCTCTTTCCACCGTTTCTGCACTTTGCGCGTTCCGGCTTTGGGGTTATAGATTACGCCCCATTTATTGGGTTCTACACTCATATATCCGTTTCTTTCAATCGGTCCAACATTTTCATAAATCTGCCGCTTAAGCGGTGTTGCCGTCAAAGATACTAAATCTCTTTGAGTTTTGACTTTACAAAAGCTATCTTTTCTTCCATGGGCCACCGGGCGTCCATCCAATGGATAGTAAAGCCTCGTCTTTCCATCCCCCGGAACCAGGTCATCTGGCGTTTGGCAAATTGGTGGATGGCTATTTCCAGTTGGCTGAACATTTCATCATAGGTCAGCTTGCCAATGACGTAAAGTGTCAGATACTTGTATTCCAGTCCGTAGTAAATGAGGTCGTCGGGACAAATGCCTGAATCTATCAACCGGCGTACTTCATCTACCATTCCTTCGTCCAGTCGTTGGCGCAGGCGACGGGTAATTTTCTCACGCCGAAGTTCCCGGTCTATGTCTACGCCGATGATGAGACTGTTCAGTTGTGGAAATGAGCGTGCGTCTATCGGAGTATGAGCATAATATTCTTCGATTTCAATGGCTCGGATGGCTCGTTTCACCGTATCTACATCCGTTGTATTGTGCAGGCTCTTATAGGTTTGCAATATTTCGGTAAGCTCTTCCAGTGATTTATTGGCCAGGCGGTTGCGCAATTCCGGATTCTCGGGTACAGGCAGTAGTTTGTATCCCTTGAGTACGGATTCCAAATACATTCCCGTTCCGCCGCATACAATGGGCAGGCAGCCTTTTTGTTTAATGCTTTCATAGGCGGTTAGGAAATCGCGTTGGTATTCGAATACATTGTATTTATATCCCGGGTCGGCTATATCAATAAGGTGGTAAGGTACTTGTCTGCCGTTTACAATGTAGTCGGCCAGGTCTTTTCCTGTACCGAGATCCATGCTCCGGTATATTTGCCGGGAGTCGGCACTGATGATTTCCGTATTGAGTTCTGCTGCCAACGCGGCGGCAAATGGAGTTTTACCGGATGCTGTAGGGCCTAATATGGCGATTAAATCATAGTCAGGCATATACTAAGTATTTGTAATTCGTTTACAAAGATAATGCAATTTGCGGGTAGATAAAAAGAACCGGTTCATTTTATTCTGTGAGGATATAATTTCTCTTTACATTTAAAGCGTGTATCTGAAAAAGGAAGTAAAAAAACGTCCTTCTTCTTAAAAGGTGTTATAAAACATATCTTTTCCTTTGGATAATTTGCAGATTTAGCAAATGTCCGTATCTTTGCAATGTGTTTTTCATAGTATTAGATTTAAGGTTAACAAAGGTTGGAGTACAGCGGTACTCCTTTTTTTTGCTCTATACTTTCCTTTTCTTGCTGCATATTTTTATAGGACTCCTATTACGGTAATATAAAATCTATCTTTATTCTTTAATATATTGATATATAGAAGATTAATTGAGTGTATGTTACATGTATGATAAAGAATGTAACATATAAAAAAAATATGTAATGTCATCAAAAAAACATGTTATACGATTTTCAGAATCACATGTGTGTCTTTTGTACATTTGTTGCGGAAAAACCGGAAATATAAAACTACTCATATTAAATATACAAATATGAAGAACTCTTTATCTTTCGTGTGCCTTAAAAATATTAATAACTATAAAATCGAGTATTGATGAATAAAAGATCTTTTTTTGCAATTTTATCGGCCTTATTAGTCTCTGCCGGTATATTGGGAAGCTTTTCTTCTTGCAATTTGTCCAAAGCAAATGGAAATTTACCTGCTGTAAAGGATTCTACAGCCCTTTTTGATTATTTTACTTATAAAGGTGATGATGATTTTTACAAGGAAAATCCACTGCCTGATGATGAGTCGTTTTATAATCCTATTTTGCCTGGTTGGTATTCAGATCCTAGTATATGTACAAATGGAGAAGGAGACTATTTCTTAGTGACTTCTACTTTTACTTATTTTCCAGGTGTACCTATCTTTCATAGTAGGGATTTAGTAAATTGGAAACAGATAGGACATGTTCTTAGCCGTCCTTCCCAATTGGTTAATATGAAAGGACAGCATGTGAGTGGGGGAATTTTTGCACCGGCTATTTCATATAATCCTCACAATAAGACTTATTATATGGTAACCACTAATGTGGGAGCGGGTAATTTCTTTGTGAAAACTCAGGATCCTTTTGGAGAATGGTCTGATCCTATTATGTTGCCTGAAGTGGGCGGTATAGATCCGTCTTTCTTCTTTGACGAAGACGGAAAAGCTTATATTGTAAATAATGATGATGCTCCGGATTATAAACCAGAGTATAGCGGGCATCGTACAATTCGCATACAAGAGTTTGATGTAAAGTCAGATAAAACGATTGGACTTCGCAAAATTCTGGTAAACAAAGGTGTGCATCCGGAAGAAAGACCTATCTGGATAGAAGGTCCCCATATGTATAAGATTAATGGGAAATATTTCCTCATGGATGCGGAAGGTGGTACGAGTACCTGGCATTCTGAAGTTATTTTCCGCAGTGATTCTCCGATGGGAACTTTTACGCCTTGGACGAAAAATCCAATATTAACACAACGCCATCTTAGTGCTGAACGTCCTAATCCGATTACTTGTGCCGGTCATGCTGATTTGATACAAACCAAAGAAGGCGATTGGTGGGCTGTGTTTTTGGCATGCCGTCCTATAAATAATAAGTTTGAAAATTTAGGGCGTGAAACATTTTTAATGCCGGTAAGGTGGAGCGAAGATGGTTTTCCTTATATGACGCAAGAAAATGAAATAGTTCCTCTGATTCTAAAACGAACAGGCGTAAAGCGTGATGCTAGTGTGACATTTGGTAACTTCGAAGAATTTGAAGATTTTGATAACACTTCTTTGGGAATGCAGTGGATGACATTGCGTGCTCCTGCTACTGAATTGTATTCTTTATCTGATGCTCCGGGCTTTTTGACTTTGAAGTGTGCCGCTGTCAGTGCTACTGAAAAGGACACTCCTGCTTTTGTTTGCCGTCGTATGCAGCATCATAAATTCGAATCTACTACCCGTATGTTGTTTAATCCTTCCAATGAAAAGGAAGAGGCTGGTATGTTATTGTTTAAAGATGAAAAGCATCAATATTTACTTGCTGTAAATAAGCAAGGAGAAAATAAATCTGTTTTTCTAAAACGAATAGGTGAGTCTGAACAAGTTTTGGCTTCTGATACAATCCCTGAAAAAACAAAAGAAATTTATTTGAAAGTAATATCTCAAGGTACTCATTATGATTTTTATTATTCTTTAAAAGGAGAGAAAGATTGGACTTTGCTCTGTAAAGATGTCGATGCAAGCTATCTTTCCACAGCTACAGCTGGTGGATTTACGGGTAGTGTGATAGGGCTGTATGCTGTTTGTAAGTGATATTTATTGTTGCATGTAACATGAAGAATAATTTCTGTTACATGCAACAAATCCTATGTAACGTTTGTATGGATATGTGGAACACTTTCACAATTATTTTTTTATATATTTAAAATATATTTGCGCGGTGAAATCAATCATGTTAACTGTTAGCGTTTATTAATCTTATACTAATAAAAATGAAATGTATGTATGATGATAGCTAAGGCTATTAAAGAATGACTGATGATTAGAGAACAATGTAGTTAATTAACATCTTAAACTAATGGTAATGAAAAATGTAGTAAAAAAAAATCAAAAGATTCCTTACCTCTTTTTACTCATGCTGTTCTGTTGCCTGATGGCATCGGCACAAAGTGGGATAACGGTAAGGGGAACTGTTTTTGACAATAATGGTGAGACGGTCATTGGTGCCTCAGTGGTATTAAAAGGTAATAATTCAATAGGTACGATTTCAGATATAGATGGTAATTTTATGTTGACTGTGCCCAATGAAAACCCTACTCTTATTGTTTCATTTGTGGGAATGAAGACCAAAGAAGTAAAAGCGACTTCAAAAGGTTTGATCAAAATAACTTTGGAAGATGATTCTCAACAGTTAGAAGAGGTGGTGGTAGTCGGGTATGGTCAGCAAAAGAAAGCATCGGTAGTTGGTGCTATAACCCAAACGACAGGTAAAGTTTTGGAACGGGCAGCTGGTGTTTCAGATATAGGTGCTGCTTTGACAGGTAACTTGCCTGGTGTTGTTACTACTCAAGGTACGGGTATGCCTGGCGAAGAAGAACCGAAGATAACTATTCGTGGTGCAAGCTCATGGAATAACAATGAAGATCCATTGGTATTAGTGGATGGTATTGAGCGTCCTATGAGTTCTGTAGATATTAGTTCTGTACAATCTATTTCTGTATTGAAAGATGCTTCAGCGACTGCAGTCTATGGTGTAAAAGGTGCTAATGGTGTAATTCTTGTAACAACGAAACGTGGTACGGAGGGTAGTGCGAAAATAGATGTAGGTTTTAATGCTACTTTGAAATCTCCTTCAAAATTGCCTAATAAGTATGACTCCTATGATGCATTGATGTTCCGTAATACGGCTATTGAACATGAGTTGGCTTTGCGACCTGATTCATGGGAATATATTCGTCCTCAATCTTTTATTGAAAACTATCGTAATCAGACTACTATTGAACAGAGAGAACGTTATCCTAACGTTGATTGGCAAAAAGCTTTGTTTAAAGATAATACAATGTCTTATAATGCTAATATAAATATTAGTGGTGGTACGAAATTTGTAAAATATTTTGCTTCTGCCGATTATGTGCATGAAGGAGACCTTTTTAGAACTTATGATAACGGGCGTGGTTATAACTCTGGTTATGGATATGACCGTATCAATGTGCGCAGTAATTTAGATTTTAATATTACAAAAACTACTGTATTAAAAGTGAATTTGGCAGGCTCTAATGCCATTCGTAAGGCTCCATGGAGCAATACAGGAAATTCTGAATGGCAAATTGGTCAGCAATGGTCAGGTGCATACAATATTGCTCCAGATGTGTTTCTACCGCAATATTCTGATGGTAGTTGGGGTATGTATCCATTTGTGTCCAATACAACTAACTCAGCGGAAAATATTTCTTTAGGGGGTACGATGCAGGTAACAACAACTCGTATTAATACAGATTTTACATTGGAACAAGATTTAAAGTTTATAACCAAAGGACTTTCAGCTCGGGCTACTGTTTCTTGGGATAATGTTTTTGTTGAAAACAATCGTGGTATCAATGATTTGTATAATAGTGCACAACATAAGTGGATAGATCCAGATACAGGTCAGGAACGGTATGAACAATCCTATGATACCAATAATGGTTTCGATTGGACTCAAGGAGTAAATTGGAGTACTTCTCCTGGTGCTGTAGATAACAGCCAGACAGTTCGTAACCTTTATTATCAAGCACAATTGAATTGGGTACGTAGTTTTGGGAAACATAATGTGACAGCCATGGGGTTGTTCAGCCGTCAGGAAAATGCAAGGGGAAGCGTGATGCCTACCTATCGTGAAGATTGGGCATTCCGTACTACTTATAATTACGCTGATCGTTATTTTATTGAATATAACGGTGCATATAACGGCTCTGAGAAATTCAGTCCGGAAAATCGTTTCGCTTTTTTCAATTCCGGAGCTATTGGTTGGATGATCAGTGAAGAACCTTTCATGAAATTCTTTCGGGAAAAGAAAATTGTAGATATGTTGAAAGTACGTGCTTCTTATGGTGAAATTGGTTCTGACCAATTGGGACCCGATCCTTTTGATTCTAGTCGTCGCTGGCTCTATATGAATCAGTGGGCTTATGGCGGACACACTACGATGGATCTTAATCAGACGCAAAGTATTTATACATGGTATCGCGAGTCTGCTATTGGAAATAAAGATATTCAATGGGAAGTTGTGAAAAAGTTGAATGTAGGTATAGACTATTCATTTCTTGAAGGCTTGTTTGCTGGTAGTGTGGAATTTTTCCGAGATGTACGTTCTAATATTTTTGTTTATGGTGGTGATCGTTCTATTCCTTCTTATTTTGGTGGAACACCTCCATCTGTTAATAAAGGTAAAATTCGTACAAGCGGATATGAATTGGAGTTACGTATCAATAAGACGTTTGCTAATGATTTGCGTGTTTGGGGTAACTTCAGTATGACTCATGCAAGAAATAAGGTCCTTGTGAAAGATGACCAGGCTTTACGTCCCGGATATCAGAAAGCTGCTGGACATGCTGTAAATCAATATACCTCTTATATTGATGCTGGTTTTATTCAGAGTTATGACCAATTGTTTGGCGCTCCAGCTCATGATGCCAATGATTCTCAAAAATTAGTAGGAGATTATTACATTGTCGATTTCAATGGTGATGGTATTGTAGATAACAAAGACCAAGCACCTTATGGTTATACAAATTCGCCAGAGAATACGTTTAATGCAACAGTGGGATTTGAGTGGAAAGGATTCAGTGCATTTGCACAATTCTACGGTGTAACTAATGTAACTCGTGATGTTGCCCTTAATAGTTTTGGCAGTAAATTAAATACTGTATTTGATAATGGTACATGGTGGTCAAAAGCTACTCCCAATGCAGATGTAGTTGTACCTCGTTGGAATTCTACACCAAGTTACAATGATGGAACTCAATTCTTATATGACGGCTCTTATATTCGTCTAAAAAATGTTGAATTAGCTTATACTTGGAATAAAGGATGGATCAAAAAACTTGGATTAGGCAGTTTAAAGATTTATGTCAATGGTAATAATCTTTGGTTATGGACACGTATGCCCGACGACCGTGAAGCAAATCTTTCAGGAGCTGGTTATTTAGGTGCTTATCCTACGGTGAAACGTTATAACTTTGGTATTAAATTCACATTATAATAGTGTACAAGATGAAATATAATACATATAAAACTCTGTTTTATGCAGGTCTTTTGTCTTTTTCAGTAGGATTCTGCATGACATCTTGCGAAGATTATTTGGACAAGAGTCCAGAATCGACGGTATCTGAAGAAGATGCGTTCAAGAACTTTCGTAATTTTCAAGGGTTCATAGAAGAAATATACAATTGCATACCTGATAAAGAAAAGTGTAATTATTGTACATCCTGGAATTGGGGTGATGATGAACTTTTCAATTCTATGGGGGATGGACATATGACGCATCAAGCCGATTTAGGTAATTTCCGGGCTTGGCAAAGCAATGGTCAGTGTTGGTTATACAGAGATTCTAGTAATCCTGCTTCTACCAATGCGTTTGACCATTCTTTGTGGCCACACTCTTGGTATTGCATTCGTAAAGCTAATGTAGGTCTTGCTAATTTGGATAAAATGGTAGGTACGCAAGAGGAAAAAGACATGATTGCCGGTCAACTTTATTTTTTCCGTGCATGGTGGCATTTCGAATTGATGACTTATTGGGGTGGTCTGCCTTATGTTGATCAGGTTCTTGATGCTACACAAGAACTGAATTTACCTCGCCTGAGTTATCAGGAATGTGCTGATAAAGCTGCTGCTGATTTTCGTCGTGCTGCTGATTTGCTTCCTATTGATTGGGACAAGACGTCTATCGGTAAAGCTACGGAAGGCAAGAATCAGTTGCGTGTTAATAAAATCATGGCATTAGGATATCTTGGTAAAAACTATTTGTGGGCAGGAAGCCCTTTAATGAAGAATGGTGCACAACTTGGAGGCGCTAATGCTTACAATTATGATGAAGAATATTGTAAAAAAGCAGCACAAGCATTCGGTGAGTTACTTACTTTGGTAGAGGGAGGACAGACTCAATATGCGCTTGCTGAGTTTAAGTATAAGAATGTTTATAACCATGAGAAGGCAAGTGACGCTAAGACTTGCTATTCCGATATTTTTTATACCCGTCGCCAAGGCTGGTTGATGCCCGGTTCAGTTGAGGCTATATTCCGTGGTCCTTCTGGTAGTGATGGTAATGCTAATAACAGTAATTGGAATATGACGAAAATATGGGGACCGAAGGTCGCAGGGCTTGTTTCTCATGATAAGATTATTCATTTGCCTACTGCTAATCTTGTTGAAATGTATGGTATGGCAAATGGGCTTCCTATTGATGACCCGAACTCTGGATTTGATGAGAGATACCCGTTTAAGGATAGAGATCCGCGTTTTTATCATGATATTGTATTTGATGGCTTCCACTTTGTTTTGGCTGAGGATAAATTATCTGATGCGCAAAAACCTTATGCTTATTGTGATCTTTCTACTGGTGCAGATATGCGTTTTGCAGATCTCGGTAGTCGTACAGGTTATTTCTTCCAGAAACTTGTTCCTCATACTTGTAATGAGGGTGATAAGGAATATGATTGGGGTAGTAACTTACATACTTATTTACCGTATATGCGTTTGGCGGATATTTATTTAATGTACGCTGAAAGTTGTGCTGCTGTCGGTGGTGCATCTTTCAAATCAGAGAACTGTTCACTAACCGCTCTTGATGCAATTAATAAGATTCGCACTCGCTGTGGTGCAAAAGGCGTTCATACTTCTTATATAGCAGATAATAAGAAGTTTATGGATGAAATACGTCGTGAACGTGCTGTGGAACTATCTATGGAAGGTTTTCGTTTCAATGATCTTCAGCGTTGGTTGTTACTTACAGAAGCTCCTTATACAGAGAAATATTCTGTAGAATTCGATCGCGTAGAAAGCCCTGAATTTTATAAGACAAACGATCCTGCGAATGCGGAAGTTGCAAACTATCGCCATGAATTGATTGTAAAGCGTGTGTTTGGTACGAAGCATTATTGGTTCCCCTTGCCCGATGACGATGTGTATCTTTATCCTGAATTCGGACAGAATCCCGGTTGGTAATCGTGGAAAGCTACAAAGTATGTTTAACAATAAATGAATAAACAATGAAATATATACAAGCAAGATTCATTCTCTGTGCTATGCTGGCCACTTCTTCGGTGCTTGCCAGTGCTCAGGTTGCAGATTGGAATGAAACCGATTCATTGGCAAACAAAAAAGACCAAATGGTACAGGTAGCTTTTCGTAAGGTATCCCAAAAAGACCTTTTGGGTGGTGTCTCTGTTGTTAATGTAGAGGAACTTACGAAAAAGAATTATAACACCTATAGTTTAGATAATATGCAAGGCTATGTCGGTGGTTGGAATGGTAATTCGCTGTGGGGAATGGATGGCGATAATGCTGGTTACTTAGTTTTAGTTGATGGTGTGCCTCGTGACGCAGATAATGTAATGCCTTCTGAGATAGCCCAGATTTCCTTTCTGAAAGGTGCACAAGCTGTGGTTCTCTACGGTAGTAAAGCTGCTAAAGGTGCGATTGTGATTACTACTAAACGTGGTAATGTAGAGGGGTTAAATGTTAGTGTTAGAGCTAATACAGGATTTCATGTGGCTAAGGCATATCCTGAATATTTGGGTTCTGCCGAATATATGACCCTTTATAATGAAGCTCTTTTGAATGATGATCCTACTGCAAAGCCTCTTTATACAGCAGAGCAAATCTATAATCATGGTTCTGGATTGAATCCTTATCGTTATCCTAATATCAATTATTATTCTTCGGATTATGTAAAGAAGGCGTATAATCGTTCGGAAGTAACGGCTGAAATTACTGGTGGTGGAAAACGCGCGCGTTTCTACAGCAATGTGAGCTATTATCGTAATGGCGATTTTCTTGATTTTGGTGAAGCTAAGAATAATATGACGGACCGTTTCAACGTACGTGGTAATGTGGATGTGGATATCAATAGTTTTATAAGTGCTTATATTAATGCGAATGCTACATTTTATAATTCGAAAAGTGCGAAGGGGGACTATTGGAATGCTGCAGCAACAGTACGTCCTAACTTCCCGCAAAATGCAGCTCCACTTATTCCTTTAGACATGATTGATCCTAATGCTTCAGCTGTATGGGAACTGTTAAGTACTACTTCCAATATTATTGATGGTAAGTATTTCTTATCCGGTAGTCAAGCAAATTCTACAAATGCATTTGCTGATAGTTATGCAGCAGGAAGTAGTAAATGGACAAGTCGTCAATTTCAATTTGATACAGGGGTAAATATTAATTTGGACAAAGTGCTGAAAGGTCTTTCTTTTAATGCAATGTTTGCAGTAGATTATGCAACTTCTTATTCAACCTCTTTTGATAATAACTATGCAGTGTTCATCCCTACTTGGGCTAACTACGGTGGAAAAGATGTTATTGTAGCGCTGACTAAAGAAGGAAATGATGAAAAACCGGGTACCCAAAATGTTGGTGGAAGTTCTGATGAGCAAACGATTGCATTTTCCGGACAATTCAATTATCAGAATACATTTAAAAAGTGTCATAATGTATCGGCTATGCTTATTGCTAACGGCTATCAGCAAACAATCTCTGCTCAATATCATCGTATCAGTAATGCTAATTTGGCATTGCAGTTAGGTTATAACTATCAGCAGCGTTATTATGCTGATTTTGGTGCCGCGTTGATTCATTCAGCTAAACTAGCTAAAGGGCATCGTCAGGCTCTTTCTCCTTCGTTAACATTGGGCTGGCGTTTAAGTGGGGAAAACTTCTTGAAAGATTCTCCTGTTGTTGATGATTTGCTATTCAGTGTGTCTGGTAGCATTCTTAATCAGGATATTGATTTGGTAATGGGAGATAAGGAATTTTACCTTTATGAATCAGTATGGACGCAGAATGATGGCTACTCATGGTATGATGGTCCGGCTGGTAAGTATACTATTTCTACTAGAGGGCAGAATAATGACCTTTCATTCATAAAACGTAAAGAGTTTTCAGCGAACCTTAAGACGTCACTGTGGAATAGATTAATAACAGCAGATGCTTCATTTTTCATTAACTCTACTGAAGGATATTTGATTAATCAGCCCACTTTCTTCCCATCGCATCTTAATACAGGTTATCTGGCTGCATCGTTCATGGCAGTTATGAATTATAATAATAATCGCCGTATGGGTTTTGATTTTAGCGTGAATGCTAACAAGAATTTTGGGGAATTTGATTTGTCACTTGGTGTGTCAGGAACATATTATGATACCAAAATAACTAAACGTGATGAAATTTATGATGATGCTTATCGATATCGTAAGGGTAAACCAGTTGATGGCGTTTGGGGACTTCAAAGTGCAGGATTATTTCAAAGTGAGGAAGAGATAAAAAATAGTCCGGAACAAAAGCTGGGTAGCACAGTTCGACCTGGTGATATAAAATATGTAGACCAGAACGGAGATGATGTAATTGACGAGAAAGATGAAATTTATTTAGGTAAAGGAGGATGGTATGGATCGCCTTTCACGCTCGGCATTAACTTTACGGCTAAGTGGAAAAACTTTACGTTTTTTGCATTGGGTACAGGAGGATTCGGTGCTTATGGCATGAAAAATAATTCTTACTATTGGGTAGATGGAGATGATAAATATTCTGCTATCGTTCGTAATCGCTGGACTGAAGAGACAGCAGCTACTGCAACTTATCCACGCTTATCAGCTAAAAGTTCAAGTAATAACTTCCGTTCTTCAGACTATTGGTTGTATAAAACCAATCGTTTTGATTTGGCAAAAGTACAGATTACCTATGATTTACCTAAACGGGTATTGCGCAATACTTTCCTTCGTGAATTTTCTGCTTATGTAAGTGGAGCAAATCTGCTTACAATCTCAAAAGAGCGCAAACATATGGAGATGAACGTGGGGAGTGCACCGCAAACCAGATTCTATAATATTGGTGTAAAAGCAGTATTTTAATTAAAAAATAGAACAAATGAAACTAAGAAATATCATATTATCTACAGTTCTACTAGCTACATTTTCCGCTTGTGAGGATCTTTTTGAACCTGCTAAGGAGAACAATCGTGGTGTTGAGGAAATGCTTACAGATCCCAATTATGCAGTAGGTCTATTGGGATATGGTTATGCTATGTTGCCATACGAAAATACTAGTGTAAGTGATGTTGCTACAGATGATGCAGTAACCAATGATAAGGAAAGTAATTATTCCAAAATGGCTCTTGGCTCATGGGCATCAAACAACAATCCTATGGAACAGTGGCAAGCTCGTAAAGCCGCCATACAATATCTGAATACATTTTTGAGCATTGTTGATCAGGTGAGTTGGGCAAAAAATGAGGTGACCAATAAAATGTTTATTGATAAACTCAGTGGAGAAGCTTATGGACTTCGTGCACTTAATTATTACTATTTGCTAATGGCTCATGGTGGCTGGACAGAAGATGGTAAGTTATTAGGTGTACCAATGCTTCTTGAACCGGAAAGTACTACTTCTGATTTCAATCAAGCACGTGCTCCTTTCAGTGAGTGTGTACAGCAGATTTTTGAAGATTTGGAATTGGCATCCGAATTATTACCGCTAGATTATGAGAATATTGATAGTGATGCTGAAGTGCCTGCTAAATACAAAGAGATAGGTGCTCAGTTGGGAAACTATAATCTTGTTTTTGGTACTTATCAACGCGGTCGCCTTACAATGAGAATTGTTGAAGCTATTAAGGCGCAAGTAGCGTTACTTGCTGCTAGTCCTGCGTACAGAGAAGGTTCAGAAGTTACTTCAGAAACGGCGGCAAATTATGCAGCGGCAGTGTTGAACCGTATTGGCGGTGTAACAGGGCTTGATCCTAAAGGTCATACTTGGTATATGAATACAGAAGAACTTGACAATTTAGGTTCGGGTGAAGTTTCTGCTGAAATTCTTTGGAGAGGGAATAAAAGCATTGGAACGGAAGATTGGGATATGGGAATAAAGCAGGAAAAAGATAATTTCCCACCTACATTTTATGGTAGCGGACGTATCAATCCTACCCAAAACTTAGTAGATGCTTTCCCTATGGCCAATGGTTATCCTATCGCTGATAAGGCTAATAGCGGTTATTCGGAAAACGCTCCTTACACAGGTCGTGACCCTCGTTTGGAGAAATATATTTTGTTTAATGGTGCTGAATTTAAGGATAAGACTATTATTACAGGTCTTTATCCTGATGAGGATAATAAACAAGATAATGGTTTGAATCAATTGAATACCTCCACACGTACGGGTTATTATATGCGTAAGTTGTTACGTGAGGATTGTAACGCTAACCCGAATTCGCTGAATGCTAAGTATCATATTCCGGTTCGTATTCGTTATACGGAGATATTTCTTGCTTATGCCGAGGCTGCTAATGATGCTTGGGGACCGACAGGCAAGGGCGGTAATGCCTATAGTGCCTATGATGTGATAAAAGCAATTCGTGCCCGCGGTGGAGTGGGAACTGATAATGGAGATGCTTATTTGGAAAGTGTCAAAGGGGACAAAGACAAAATGGCCCAGCTCATTCGTAACGAACGTCGTATAGAACTTTGTTTTGAAAATAAACGTTTCTGGGACATTCGCCGTTGGAAAATGCCTTTGGACGAGAAAGCTAAAGGTATGCAGATAGAAAAAGCTGGTGAGAGTCTGAATTATAAGGTGATTGAAGTAGAAAACAGAAACTATAAAGATTATATGTACTACGGCCCTATTCCTTATAGTGAGATGTTGAAATGGAGTAATCTGCAACAAAATAAGGGATGGTAATCTCATAATTATAAAATGCAAAAAAGAATATGGAAATGAAATTATATAAATTGTTATCTACAATGGCCTTAGGAGGCTTGACATTTGCTTTTGCTTCATGTGAGAATGCAGATAAATCTTTTCCCGATTATGAGGGGGGGACCTCTGTGTATTTTGCCTATCAGTATCCGATACGTACAATAGTGCTCGGTAATGATGAAATAGTAGACAATTCTCTTGACCGTCAGCATAAGTGTGCCATTTATGCCACGATGGGAGGTGCATACGGAGGTAGAGATATTACTATAGATATTGCTGTGGACAATACACTTTGCGACAATCTCTTTTTTGAAGATGGGACACCGGTATTGCCTATGCCTTCCACCTATTACACACTAGCTGGAGATAAAATTTCTTACAATGGTGAACATTGGGGAAATGTAGAGGTACAACTCACTGATGCATTTTTTGCTGATGAAAAAGCATTAGGATGTAATTATGTTATTCCTGTGGTGATGAAAGGACAGACTGGTGCCGACCGAATTTTAACAGGCACTCCTCTGATTGAAGGCGATAAACCGGTGCGTACTAATTCTGATTATTGGAGTGTGTTGCCAAAGGATTATATTCTCTATTGTGTAAAATATATGAACCCATGGCATGCTTCTTATTTGCGTCGTGGAATAGACAAAATTACAGAAAATGGAACGGTTACAACCTCTGAACGTCATGCTCAGTCTGTGGAAAAGGATGAAGTTTGTGGTATTACTACCCGTTCGTTAAACACAGCTGTTTTTCCTATTAGTACGACTTCTACTAATGGTACAACAGTGAACTGTGATTTGCTATTGACTTTCAATGATGATAACGAATGTACCATAACTTCGGGAACTACAGGAGTTTCGGCAACAGGCTCTGGAAAGTTTGTAGAAGATGGAGAGAAAAATTCTTGGGGAAATAAGGACCGGGATGCTATCTATCTCGAATACGATGTGGATTTCGGATTTAAACAAATTGCTACAAAAGATACGTTGGTGTTGCAAACACGCGGAACTAATAAGTTGGAGGTATTTGCTCCCAAGTATAAAGCTAATTAAATTTTGGAGATATGATTATGAAAAATAGCATAAATAAATATTTCGGTTTGGCTTTGTTGTTTATTTCAGCCTCCTGTGCCGACGATAAATTCGTCGATTTTAAGACGGAGAAACCAGAGAGCATAGCCCAATATGAGTATCTTAATGCGTATGACGCATTGAAAACATATATAGACCGTAGTACTCATCCTAACTTTAAGTTGGGAGTAGGGGTCGCAGCTAATGATTTTCTGAAAGGAGAAATGGTTCGTAGCGTAGCTGTTGCTAATTTTGATGAAGTAGTAGCAGGTAATGCTATGAAGTATGCATCCATTGTGGCAGATGATGGAAGTATGGATTTCGGTACAGTAACGAAGTTTGTAGAGGCGGCAAAAACTTCTGGATTGACAGTTTATGGGCATACACTTTGCTGGCATTCACAGCAGAATAATAAGTGGCTGAATAGTTTGATTGCTAATAAGCCTAAGCCTGTTGATCCTTCTTCTGTAAATCGGGTGTTGCATATTGTAGCTGGTGAGCCCAAAGACAATGTGTGGGACTGGGAGATCTATTATGACTTAGATAACGTATTGGAAATAGGTAAACAATATACTCTTACTTTACGGATAAAGGGATCTAATCCTGGTGCATTTTCTTTTTGGCCGGGGATGAAAGATGGTTCCAATACCCATTATGGTTTTCCTGAATGTACTTCTGGTGAGGGCTGGATTGATAATACGATTGTTTTTACACCGACAAGCTCTATAGACCGATTAAGATTTTGTTTCGGTAAGTTAGGAGGGGATTTGTATTTTGATGACGTAGTGCTAAAAGCTGATGGCTCTGAAGCTAATCTTTTGGTAAATTCTTCTTTTGATGAAGATGATATTTCTCATTGGACAACAGTAAGTTGGATGGGCTTATCTTATGGTGTTGAAGAATTAGGAGAGTCTGGTTCTACTGTCTGGTTTGAAAGTATAATTACTAATGGTGATGCTGAAGGTGAAGATGTTTCTTGTTTCTATGCAACAGAAGATGGAAAAGGTGGACCATATGCTGCTCCGATAGGAGAAACTGGTACAGGTGCTGATGGCGTAGGACGTGCTTTTATTGTAAAGTCTGCTGATAATCCAGCTGAAGATCATAGCACTCAGTTCTTTGTTAAAGCAAATACTGTTTTAAAAGAAGGTGATATTTGTAAACTTTCATTTAAGTATAAGGCTGATAAAGCAGCCGGTTCAGATTCTCAGACACACAAGAAACCGGGAGAGTATATATTCTATGATGCAGGAGTTTCGGTTAATTTTACTACTCAATGGCAAAAATTTGAAAAGGAATTTACGGTTACAGAACAAATGGTAACTAATGAAGGTGTTCAGCCTTTCCAAACAATAGCATGGAATTTAGCCAAGTTTAAAGAGGCTAATACTTACTATTTTGATGATATTGAATTTGGTATTCAAAAGAAAGCTGAGGGTATTCCTTTGACTCCTGAAGAAAAGAAAGAAGTACTCACCAACGAGCTTGAGCGTTGGATAAAAGGCATGATGGAAGCTTGCGGAGGCTCTGTAACTGCATGGGATGTTGTGAATGAACCTATTTCAGGAGGTGGTGATGATGGTAATGGTAATTATGCTCTTCAATCAGCTACCAATCCGGATGATAATGGAGTAGGGGGACAGAACTTCTACTGGCAAGACTTTTTGGGCGATGATTATGTTCGTATTCCAATTAAGTTTGCCCGCAAATATTTTGCAGAAAATGGTGGTAATTCTGGAGATTTGAAACTCTTCATCAATGACTATAATTTGGAATCTTGGTGGGATAACAATAAAAAAGTAAAAAGTTTGATTAATTGGATTAAACGTTGGGAATCTGATGGTGAAACAAAGATTGACGGTATCGGTACACAGATGCATGTTAGTTATATTTTGAATGAGGCTGATCAGAAGAAACAGGAAGAATCTATTGTCAATATGTTTGAGTTATTGGCTGCAAGTGGTAAGTTGATTAAGATTACAGAATTAGATATGGGTATTGTGGAAAAAGCATTTGGAGAAGGTATCAAAACTGAATTGGTTACTTTTGAACAATATCAGAAAATGTCTGATTTTTACAAATTCATTATTCAGAAGTATTTTGAAATCATTCCGGTAGCGCAGCAGTATGGAATTACACAATGGGCTGCTACGGACAGTCCTGCAGATTCAGGTTGGAGAAAGGGACAACCTATCGGTCTTTGGGATTTGAACTATAATCGTAAACATACCTATGCTGGTTTTGCCGATGGCTTAGCTGGTAAATAATAGCATCTTATAGAAATAGGCGACGGAATTCGCAGAGCGAAATCGTCGCCTTTATAGCCTTTTGTCTGTTATTGGAAATTAGGTTAGTTAATTCAGTAAGATAATTGACAACCATGAAAAATATAGTAAATCTTCTTTTATTTTTGTTCGTATTTCTCTCGGCTTGTTCCGATGATTCGATACTAGAGGAGTTGAAACCGGAACCACCGAAATCGGATGTGGAAGAGCCGAAACCCGATGATGATTCGGGAAATAGTGGAGATAATCAGAACAGTGTGTTACCCATTTTGAATGTGGTAGGTCGTTACCTGAAAAATGAAAAGGGAGAAATCATTAATCTGCATGGTTTCACGCAGACTTACAGTCCTTTCTTTAATAATAATGCTTGGAATGATTATGATGTGCAGGGCTGTCTCAATTATAATAAGAGTATGGTGGACGGAATTTTGGCTGCTGGATGGAAGTTTAATTTTGTTCGAATGCATCTTGATCCTTATTGGAGCGATGATCCTGCTATGCAGTCTGTACGGTATGAGGGACACGAGCGCTTCTCCGAAACTCGTTTCCGGAAGTATCTTGATGAATTGTTTGTACCAATGGCGGAATATTTTATGTCCAAGGGCATGTACGTAGTGATGCGTCCGCCGGGTGTATGTCCCAACGAAGCACCCTATCAGGGTATCGAGTTGGGAGACTCCTATCAGCAGTTCTTGCTCAAAGTATGGGATATTGTTTCGCAACATCCTAAATTGAAAAACAATATTGGTGTAATGTTCGAACTTGCCAATGAACCTGTTAAGATAAAAGGCACGGACGGTACTTATGGCAGTACGGACGATGGGCATTTTCAGAATCTTCAACTCTATTTCCAAGCTATAGTAGATAAGATACGTGCTAATTGTCGTAATATTATCTGGGTACCGGGATTGTCCTATCAGTCGTCTTATGCCGGTTATGCTAAGCATCGTATTCAAGGTGAGAATATTGGTTTTGCCGTACATTGTTATCCCGGTTGGTATGGCAGTGATGCCGAGGAAGATAGTAGCGAAGGCATAGGTTCTTCTACTGGTGGAGGTTATGAAAGCTTCCAACGCGGTTGGGATGCTCAAGTAGGACCGGTGGCCGCTTTTGCTCCCATCATGGTGACCGAAATAGATTGGGCGCCCAAAAAGTACAATGCTACTTGGGGAAAGAGCATAACGGGAGTGGCAGGAGGAGAGGGCTTTGGGGCCAACTTCAAATATATTGCCGATAATTCAGGTAATGTATCCTGGCTTTTTTTTACCACGAGGTCACATGAATTGGCAGCTTTTAAAGATATACCGGGCACTTCCGGCAATTATACGTTTCTCAATGATCCCGAGGCTTGTCCGTGGGCTATGTACCATTGGTTTAAAGAGTATGCCGATGGTGTGGTGGTGAATGGTGCACCTGTAAGATTGGAACTTATGGGGCAAGAGGATACTTTGAACTTGCCGATGGGTGGGGTAAATTATCTTAAAGTACGTGCTGTTTATTCCGACGGCTCTACACGAATGGTTACAGCAGACGCTGAAATCAGCAGTTCTAACCCTTCAGTGCTGGCTGTGGAACGGGCGGGTAAACTGGTAGGAGTTACTCCGGGAAATGCAACTGTGACAATAAACTATCAGCATCCTGTGACGAGAGTTTCCAGTACACTGGCACTTGTAGTTACGGTTCTCCATCCTTTTTCATTGACGAAAGAAGCTTTTAATCCTTCTATCTGGGAAAAGGGCAGTTTTGATGAAAACACCCGTACGTTGATAACCGGACGATATGGTTTTGGTGGCTGGCAATTCTCTTCTGGACTGAATCTTTCTGCTTATCGCACGATTACTGTGGAATTGGGCAATGATAATACGAGCAGTGTCTCTTTTCGTATTTTTGACAAAAATAATTATTGGACGGAACCCGCAGCCTATGATTTCGGTTCATCACGTAAAGTTATAGTAGACCTGCAAAACATGAAAGACAAGAACGGAACAAGGATTGATCCTTCTCATTTATACATTGTCGGGTTTTGGTCTACTGGCAATAAGCCGATTATTATAAATCGGATAAATTTGGAATGATGTCCAGTTGCAATGACTGAAACATCTATTTTTTAATAATAGAGTTTATATCGAATAATTGATTAAAGCGTTCTTTGACTTATCTTTGTGGCCTAAAAAGTTCAATTGATGTATTACGACAAGATTCGCCACCGTCATAGCCAAGTGCTTGCAGCGAC
>NZ_JACOOD010000023.1:0-64901 GCF_014287405.1 Bacteroides sp. NSJ-48
AGCGCCGTAAGGTTTCCATCCCGATGCGTCCCGACCACGGTCACCAGATGGTGGATGACTTGAAGAAGAAAACCAACCCGGGGTACTCCTGCATCGGCCGTCTGAGAGGATTGGCAGAGCTGAGAGGACTGGAAATGGGAATCGCCAAATCCTTGTTTGAATAAGGAATTCCTTTAAAAACGTGCTAAAAGCCATTCAACTGCAATGATACTGCGATTGAATGGCTTTTTTATAACCTGATACCCCATATTGAGAAATTCTTTCCTATATTTGCCCCTTGAACCCCCAAAATAAATTTATCATGAAAAACTTAACACCCCAACGAGTGGCTGCGGTAGATGTATTCCGCGCACTCACCATGTTCCTTATGCTCTTCGTAAACGACATTCCCGGATTGAAGAATGTCCCTCACTGGCTGATGCACGCCGCCGCCGATGAGGATATGCTGGGATTTTCCGATACCATCTTTCCGGCCTTTCTGTTCTGCATGGGCATGTCAGTATCCTTTGCCATACAGAACCGTTATAAAAAGGGCGATACAACCACACAGGTCATTGCACATATATTCTGGCGTACGGTAGCGCTCATTGCCATGGGGCTGTTCTCGCTTAACAGCGGCGGCATCGAAGGCGGTCTTTCCCATTCCTGGTTTACTATCCTTATGGTAATCGGTTTCTTCCTGACATGGGGAGTATATCCAAAGGCCGAAGGTACAAAAAAAGCCCTTTTCACCGTAATGAAAGTAGCAGGCGTGGTATTGCTTGCAACGCTGGTTATTTATAAAGACCTCAACGGGAAACCGTTCCATACAAGTTGGTGGGGAATCCTCGGTCTTATAGGCTGGACATATGCCGTATGTGCCGGCATCTATCTGTTCACCCGCGAAAGCCTACGTAAAAACGCGGTTGCATGGTTTGCAGTGATAACGCTCGCTGTAATCAGCCATTCCGGCCTTATCCCGGAAGAGTACGGAAGCCGTATCCTGTTGCTGCCTTTCATTCCCAGTGACTGGACGCTGCACGCATTCGGAATGTCGGGTCTGCTGACCTCCTTGCTCATGCAACGCTACGCCAATCGCGAACATCCCGGCAAATTCATCGGTATGCTCTGCATCCTTGGTGCCGGCATGTTGATTCTTGCACTGGTTTCGCATCCATACTGGATTATCTCCAAGATACAGGCTACCCCGTCCTGGCTGTTTTATTGTCTTGCCGCCTTCTTCCCGTTATTCGGCTTTTTCTATTGGCTGACCGATGTAAAGGGCAAAACCAACCGGTTCGATATAATCAAACCCGCAGGAACGGCAACGCTCACTTGCTACATTCTTCCCTATATATGGTACTCCGTCCAGCAATTAGCTGGCTGGACTTATCCGGAAGCATTGGGAAGCGGTGTACCGGGACTGCTCAAATCGCTTGTCTTCTCCATCATCATCGTACAGTTGACAGGAGTGCTGGTGAAAGGCAAAATAAAACTGAAAGTTTAAAATACTTCATGACTATGTTGAAAATTCAAACTCCCAACGGCGACGACAGAGTTCTGCTTCATTCCTGCTGTGCTCCCTGTTCCTCCGCCATCATTGAATGCCTGCTGGCAAACGGCATCCGCCCGACAGTGTTTTATTGTAATCCCAACATCTATCCGCAAGAGGAATATGAGATAAGAAAGCAGGAAGCCGTTCGTTTCGTAACGTCCCAAAACCTCGATTTCATCGATGCAGATTACGATTATACCCACTGGCGGAACACAATGCTGGGACTGGAAAACGAACCGGAACGAGGCAGCCGTTGCCTGAAATGCTTTACATTACGCCTGACGGAAACGGCACGCTATGCTTCCGAACACGGCTTCTCTGTCTTTACCACTACCCTTGCATCTTCGCGTTGGAAAAACCTCGACCAGATAAACGAAGCGGGAAAACGGGCAGCCGCCCTTTATCCCGGTACAATCTTTTGGGAACAGAACTGGCGGAAAGGCGGATTGCAAGACCGCCGCAACCAGCTCCTCAAAGAGTATGACTTCTATAACCAACTGTACTGCGGCTGTGAATTCAGCAGGAAGCGGTTGGAACAGCCTGAAGAGAATAAGCGGGAATAAGGCTGTCAATCGTAAATAAGTGTCGATAAATAATCCTCCGCAAACATCTCGTTTGCCACTTCCAACAGAATTTCGGGAGTCAGTTGTCCGATACGCTGGAACACGGCTTCGGCCGTTTCATATTTATTGTAATGCAGGAAGGTCTTTGCCATGCCGAGGGCATTGTTCTCGTTATTGTCCGAAGCCACGCCTATCTGCCCGATAAGCTGTTTTTTGGCGGCGGCAAGCTGAGAAGAAGTCATCCGGGTATCGCGCAGGCGTTTCAGTTCTTTATACACAAGGCGGGTACAAAGCTCCGCATCCTCCGGATCGCAACCGAAATAAATACAGAAAGTTCCGGTATCGGTATAAGAAGTCAGGTTGGACTCTACATTATAGACCAACCCGCGCCGTTCGCGCAAGGCCACATTCAGCCGGCTGTTCATGCCCGGACCTCCGAGGATGTTATTCAGCAGATAGAGCGCCGTACGCTTGTCTTCATACGCATTGTACCCCCTACTGCCAATCATGATGTGCGCCTGATGGGTATCTTTGTGTAAAACCAGATTTTTCGGAACATATAAAGGCGGGGGCGTACGACGGTTATCGACAGCCTCAGCCGGAATATCAGCCAATAGTTTTTCCGCCCAACGCACCACTTGTCTGAAATCCATATTGCCTAAAACAAAGAACACCATATTGCCCGGACGGTAAAAGCGGGAAGTAAAGACCGCCGCATCTTCGCTGCGGAACTTCTTCAACTGTTCCGGATTGCCGAGGATATTACGTCCCAGAGGATGCCCGCGAAAGATTAAATCCTCAAAATCATCAAAAATCAGTTCGGACGGGTTGTCTTCGTACGACTGGATTTCGTCTATAATAACCTCTGTCTCCTTTTCAATCTCCCGCTGAGGGAAAGTGGAATGGAATACAATATCCGTCAGCAACTCAAAAGCACGCCCGAAATGTTCGGTAAGAAATGCGGAATAAATTACGGTTTCTTCCTTATTGGTGTAAGCGTTCAAATCGCCGCCCACATTCTCCATGCGGTTCAGAATATGCCACGCCCTGCGCTTCCTGGTGCCTTTAAAAATAAGATGCTCCACAAAATGCGCCATCCCCTGCTCGTTTTCGAGTTCATCGCGTGTTCCGGCATCCACCGCAAAACCACAATAAGCCACCTTCGACAAGGAGGGTTCATGGATGATGCGCAAGCCGTTCGGCAATGTGTGCTGATTATGGCGAGGCTGTATTTCTTCTGTTAAATTCTTCATTCTTACGCTACAAACAGTTTACCGGCACAAAAATACAATAAAACTTATTGCCGTTTATGGAAAATTACGGATATTTGTAGACTTATAATCCATAAATCAAAATTGAGACAATGATAGCATCCATTCAAGAGCTTTTGCAGAAAGAAGCGCAGGCCGTATTGAATATCCCTGTAACGGACGCATACGAAAAGGCGGTAGAACTTATCGTAGAACAGGTACACCGTAAAAAAGGCAAACTGGTAACTTCCGGCATGGGTAAAGCAGGGCAAATAGCCATGAATATTGCTACAACCTTTTGCTCGACCGGCATTCCTTCCGTATTTCTGCACCCCAGCGAAGCACAGCATGGAGACCTGGGTATCCTGCAGGAGAATGACCTGCTGCTGCTCATCTCCAATTCGGGCAAAACACGGGAAATCGTCGAACTGACACAACTGGCGCATAACCTGAATCCGCAACTGAAATTTATCGTCATTACAGGAAATCCGGACAGTCCGCTGGCACAGGAATCGGATGTATGTCTCAGCACAGGAAGTCCCAAGGAAGTCTGCATACTGGGCATGACCCCTACCACTTCTACAACGGTAATGACCGTTATAGGAGATATTCTGGTAGTACAGACCATGCAGAAAACCGGATTTACCATTGAAGACTACTCCAAACGTCACCACGGCGGTTACCTCGGAGAAAAATCAAGAGCGTTATGCGTAAAGTAATCGGCATCGGGGAAACGATATTAGACATTATTTTCCGTAACGAGCAACCTTCGGCTGCCGTTCCGGGCGGTTCCGTATTCAATGGAATCGTTTCATTGAGCCGCACCGGCGTTCCAGTCTATTTCATCAGTGAAACCGGCAACGACCATGTAGGCAATATCATCCTCAGGTTCATGCGTGACAACCATATCTCTACGGACTACGTCAACGTATTTCCTGACGGGAAATCGCCCGTTTCGCTTGCCTTTCTGGATGACAACAGCGATGCCGAATATATCTTCTACAAGGATTATCCCAAACAGCGGCTGGATGTCATATACCCCAAACTGGAAGAGGACGACATTGTTGTCATCGGCTCTTACTACGCATTGAATCCGGTGCTGCGCGAGAAAGTGTTGGAGCTGCTCGACCAGGCACGCGAAAAGAAAGCTATCGTGTACTACGACCCCAATTTTCGTTCTTCCCATAAGGAAGAGGCCATAAAATTGGCGCCGACCATTATTGAAAATCTGGAATACGCGGACATTGTACGCGGTTCGCAGGACGATTTCTTCTATATGTACAACCTGCGCGAAGCAGACAAGATATACAAGGACAAGATTAAATTCTACTGTCCCAATTTCCTATGCACGGCAGGAGCGGAAAAGATTGCGCTCCGCACCGCTTCCGTCTCCAAAGAATATGACATACCGCCACTGAAAGCCGTAAGTACCGTCGGAGCGGGCGACAACTTCAATGCAGGTATCATTTACGGCTTGCTGAAATACGATGTCCGCTATGACGACCTGAATACAATCGGTGAAGCCAAGTGGGACCAGATTATCCGTTACGGTATGGAATTTGCCGCAGAAGTCTGCAAAAGCTACAGCAATTCGGTGTCAAACGAGTTTGCGGAGAGATGCAAATATTGAGGGCTCTCTCCAATCAGCACTTAAAAATAAATTATCATTTAAAAATTATAAAAGCTTCATATACGCTGTATAATCTGCAACGAAAAACCATATATTTGCTGTAAACGACATTAGAGAGTTTACGAATTATGTATAAGAATCTGTTGAACTTGCTTGTTCTGGCAGTGTTGCTTCCTTCTTGCAGCGGCACAGCTCCACACATATCCGTTGTATGCGAAGAAAATAATGTAGGGAACTGTATCGTCAAATGGGAAATGGCTCCGCTTATCAAAGGGAACATAAAAGTATATGCTTCGACCGATCCTGACTTCATTCCGGAAGATGTTCCCGTGGCCATGGCCGATATCTCGGACTTGAAAATGACCATCGTCACGAACGATCCGACCAAACGTTATTATTACACCCTTTTGTTCGACGACAAATATCGTGTTAAGATTGCCACGCGCAATATCAACATTCCCGGTGTACAGAACTTCCGTGATTTGGGCGGCTATCCTTCTTATTCCACCAAGAAACAGATGCGCTGGGGAATGATTTACCGCTCGGCAGAGATAGACAGCCTTGAATGTTCCTCACGCAGGGAGCTCAAGAACCTCGGCATCAAGACACTTATCGACTTGCGGGCATCTTCGGAGATAGGCAGGCAGTCGCCGTTGCAAAAAGGGTTCAACGTCGTGCATATTCCGCTTGCCACAGGAGATATGGAAGACATACTGAAAGGCATACGGGAAGAAAAAATCAAATGTGACACCGTCTACCGCATGGTAGAGCGTATGAACCGCGTTTTAATAGACCAATATACCAAAGAATACCGGCAGATATTCGATATCCTGTTGGATAAAAACAGTTATCCGGTAGTCATACACTGTTCCTCCGGCAAAGGACGTACCGGTATCGTGTCCGCACTGGTGCTTGCCGCACTGGGAATAAACGAGGATATAATCATGGAAGATTACCGGCTGAGTAATGATTACTTCAACATTCCAAGCGCCTCCAAATACGCTTATCAGTTGCCTGCACGCTCACAGGAAGCCATCACTACCCTTTTCTCCGCACGCGAGGATTTCCTGAACGCTGCCAAAGACGAAGCGGAACGCCGATACGGTGACATGGATACTTACCTGCGGAAAGGTATCGGACTAAGCAAGAACGAAATAAAAAGGTTACGGAGTATTTTGCTCAGTAATTAATGATTAATCGCCAAAAAACTCTTATCTTTGCGCCAAATGCGAAGATAAACCGCACCTCGGCATAAAAAACAGACAAGTTTATTTTATTATGCTCCCGGCTTGCATTATCTTTGCACCTGAAATATAAAGATATACAAAGATTTAATGAAGACATTTGAAGAGCTCGGTGTGTCGCCGGAGATACGCCGCGCCATTGAAGAAATGGGATATGCGTGTCCCATGCCGGTACAAGAGGAAGTAATCCCTTACCTTTTGGGAGAAAATAATGATGTAGTAGCACTGGCACAAACAGGAACAGGAAAGACCGCAGCGTTCGGTCTGCCGCTTATACAGCAAATCAACGTTAACAACCGAATACCCCAATCACTTATTCTTTGCCCTACCCGCGAACTCTGTTTACAGATAGCGGGCGACCTGAATGATTACTCCAAGTACATCGACGGTCTGCGGGTATTGCCCGTGTACGGCGGTTCGTCCATCGAAAGCCAGATACGTGCCCTGAAGCGGGGGGTACACATTATCGTAGCTACCCCCGGACGTCTGCTCGACCTTATGGAACGCAAGACCGTCTCACTCTCCACCATCCAGAACGTGGTTATGGACGAGGCGGACGAAATGCTGAACATGGGATTTACGGACAGCATCAATGCCATTCTTGCAGATGTGCCCCAAGAGCGTAACACACTGCTGTTCTCCGCGACCATGAGTCCCGAAATCGCACGTATTTCCAAAAAATACCTGCACAATGCAAAGGAAATCACCATCGGACGCAGAAATGAAGGAACCAGCAACGTGAAACACGTGGTGTTCACCGTTCATGCCAAGGATAAGTACGCCGCCCTGAAACGCATCGTAGATTACTATCCGCAGATATACGGCATCATCTTCTGCCGTACCCGCAAGGAAACCCAGGAAATTGCCGACAAACTGATGCAGGAGGGTTACAATGCCGACTCTTTGCACGGTGAACTGAGCCAGGCGCAGCGCGATGCCGTCATGCAGAAATTCCGCATACGCAACCTGCAACTGCTGGTGGCTACCGACGTTGCCGCACGTGGTCTGGACGTCGACGACCTCACCCACGTCATCAACTACGGCCTGCCCGATGATACGGAAAGCTACACACACCGCAGCGGACGTACGGGACGTGCCGGAAAAACAGGTACATCCATCGCCATCATCAACCTGCGCGAAAAAGGCAAAATGCGTGAAATCGAACGCATCATCGGCAAGAAATTCATTCAGGGAGAAATGCCTACCGGCAAGCAAATCTGCGAGAAGCAGTTGCTGAAGGTTATTGACGAACTCGAAAAAGTAAAAGTAAATGAGGATGAAATCCGTGATTTCATGCCCGACATTTACCGCAAGCTGGACTGGTTGAGTAAGGAAGACCTGATTAAACGCATGGTTTCCCTCGAATTCAACCGCTTCCTGGACTACTATCGCGACCGTGAGGAAATAGAAATTGCCACCGGCAGCGAACGCAGCGCCAAAAGCGGCGAACGCGGCGAACGCGGCAGCAATGCCCGTAAGGCAACTCCGGGCTTTAAACGTCTGTTTATCAATCTCGGTAAAATGGACAACTTCTTCCCCAACGAACTGATCAGCCTCCTGAACAACAATACCCGCGGGCGTGTTGAATTAGGCCGTATCGACCTGATGCAGAAGTTCTCTTTCTTTGAAGTGGAAGACAAAGAAGCGGGCAACGTTATAAAAGCCTTAAACCTGGCCAACTGGAACGGCCGTAAGGTTTCTGTAGAGATTGCGGGAGAAGAAGGGAAAGACGCTCCCAAAGGAAAACGCAGGAACGAAGGCGGCAACTACGGCAAAAAGGAATTTGACGGCAAAAAACGCAGCTACAAGGATGAGCGTCGCAGCGAGGTTGCCGGCAAACGCAGCGATAAGACCGAATATGCCGCTACCGACAAGAAAAAGAACAAGCCCAGTCGCGAAGAACGCGGTTATACCAAGGCACGCGGCAAAAAAGACGATTGGAAACAGTTCTTTCAAGGCAATAACGAATTTAAAGATTCAGAACCGGACTTCAGCGAAGAAGGCTGGGCAAAACGGACACCTAAAAAGAAATAAGCAAACGACGTGAACAAAGTCAACGGTTTTTTATATGGACTATTGTCTTCTGCCAGCTTCGGATTGATTCCGCTATTTACAATCCCCGCCATGCAGCAAGGAATGGGTTTCTGGTCTATTCTATTATATCGTTTTCTTTTCGCCATGCTGGCACTGGCAGGCATACTGCTGCTCGACAAGCAGTCTTTCCGCATACGCCGTAAGGAGATATTGCCGCTTCTGCTGCTGGCATGCCTTTACGACAGTTCCGCAGTATTCCTCTTTTGGGGGTATCAGTTCATGTCGAGCGGTGTGGCCACCACCCTTCATTTCATGTATCCGGTGCTGACTACGCTTATCATGATGATATTCTTCCACGAGAAGAAATCTTTGTGGCGCATGGCGGCCATTGCACTGGCAGTAGCCGGCGTATTTTTCCTGTCCAACGGAGACGGTACGGGAAGCGTCACCTGGTCCGGCATATTCATTGTTTTGCTTTCTGCATTGGGATATGCCCTTTACCTGGTAACGGTAAGCCAACTGAAAAATCTCGAAATGAAAGGGCTTAAAATGACGTTTTACGTCTTTTTGTTCGGCGGTATCCTGTTATTCACCGGAACGGAAATCTCCGGGATAGGGTTACAGGCCATTCCGAACCGCACCACATTGGGCAATCTGGTGATGCTTGCGTTAGTACCTACCGTAATATCCAACCTTGCACTGGTACGCGCCATCAAAAACATAGGCTCCACACTGACATCCGTATTGGGAGCTATGGAACCTGTAACGGCGGTATGCGTAGGCATTGCCATCTTCGGAGAGCCGTTTACCCGAAGCATAGCACTGGGCATCCTGCTCATCATTTCAGCCGTAACCGTCATTATTCTAAAAAGATGATGGAGTGACAAGGTGATAAATAACAGTGTAACAAAGCAATAGGGTGACAAAGCAATGCATCATCACTTTATCACCCTACTATCTTATTGCTTTTTATCTCCTATTTCGCACAGCTCTTGGTACTGAAAGCAACGAGCATCCAAACCATTTTTTCCTGCTCTTTCAGGTAACCGGTCATTAAATCGGCCGTTGCATCATCACCGGCTTCATTGGCCAGTTCTATCACTTTTCTTTCTTCACCGATAAGATAACTGTAAGTTTCGAGGATATGCTCAACAGCCTCACCGCCACAAGTAATACCGGAGATTTCCTTCACTTTGGCAACCTTGAGATATTCGCTGAATTTGTTTTCGGGCGTACCGCCCAACATCAGGATACGTTCTGCGATTTCATCCACTTTCTCTGCGGCATCGTTGTACATATCTTCAAATTTACCGTGCAGCACGAAGAACCCGTGTCCTTTAATATCCCAATGGAAACCGCGCAAATTGGTATAATGTACCTGAAAGTCTGCCAATAGCTGATGCAATGCCGATACTACGTCAGCAACTTTCTTTTCATTCAAATGTAAGTAATCTAAAGTTTTCATAATCTTTCTATTTTAAAAGTTCATACTATTTTTCTTTGTTCCTGTTGCAAAGATAAGCGGCAAATAAGTGCTTGTCAAACAGATAATTTCTATCTTTGCATAGAACGATTCTATATATAACATTCAAAAGCCCTGTTTCTATGACTTTACAACAATTGGAATACATACTTGCTGTCAATCAGTTCCGTCATTTCGCCAAAGCCGCTGAATATTGCCGGGTCACACAACCCACCTTGAGCGCCATGATTCAAAAGTTGGAAGAAGAGTTGGACACAAAGATTTTCGACCGCAGCCAGCAGCCTGTGTGCCCTACTCCCATCGGCATTCACATCATAGAACAAGCCCGGAATGTGTTGGTTCAGACCCATCGTATAAAAAACATTATAGAAGAAGAAAAGCATTCGCTCAGCGGAATTTTCAAACTGGGCATACTTCCCACCATAGCTCCCTATCTGCTGCCGCGTTTCTTTCCGCAATTGATGAAGAAATATCCGCAGCTTGATATCCGGGTGGTAGAGATGAAGACGAACGACATCAAGAAAGCCCTGCAAACGGGAGACATAGATGCCGGAATCGTAGCCGGTCTGGCAGGAATGGAAGAATTCCGGCAAATACCGTTATTCTACGAACAGTTCTACACGTATATTGCGCGGGAAAACCGTCTTTTCAGCAATGAAGTCATACGGACTTCGGATTTGACGGGAGAACAGCTTTGGCTGCTGGATGAAGGGCATTGTTTTCGCGACCAACTGGAGCGTTTCTGCCAACTGAAGGCAGCCCGTGCCAGCCAGTTGGCCTACCATCTGGGCAGCATGGAAACCTTTATGCGCATGGTAGAAAGCGGCAAGGGCATTACTTTCATTCCCGAACTGGCTGTCCTGCAACTGAACGGCACGCAGAAAGAACTGGTACATCCTTTTGCCATCCCCTGTCCTACCCGGCAAATCATCATGCTGACCAACCGGAGTTTTATCCGCAACACGCTTTTAAATACAATCGTCCAAGAGGTAACAGCGGCAGTGCCCAAAGAAATGCTCTCCCTGAAAGCCACTCAGGTACTCGTATAGATTTTGTCTATCGGCCCATAAAACCTTTCAATCGGATTTTTTGTTCTACCGGAGAAAAATGCTATATTTTTGCAAACAGGAAAAGCAAAGATCGGCTGCACCTCGGCATAATCAGGCAAGCCTGCTTCTGCATTCGGTCTGCACAATCTTTGCACCGGTAAAACAAAAACCAAACCTTTTAAAAAGTATAATTATGGAACCGATTATCAACTCTCAACTCCCTGAATTCAAAGTTCAGGCCTTCCAAAACGGAAGTTTCAAAACAGTAACTAACGAAGATGTAAAAGGCAAATGGGCCATTTTCTTCTTCTATCCGGCAGATTTTACGTTTGTATGTCCTACCGAACTGGTGGATATTGCAGAAAAATACGACCAGTTCCAAGCCATGGGCGTAGAGGTCTATTCCGTAAGTACAGACTCTCACTTTGTACATAAAGCATGGCACGATGCTTCCGAAAGCATCCGCAAGATTAAATACCCGATGTTGGCAGACCCGACAGGAACATTGAGCCGTGCATTCGGTGTGATGATCGAAGAAGAAGGTATGGCTTATCGCGGTACATTCCTTGTAAATCCTGAAGGAAAAATCAAGATTGCCGAGATTCAGGACAACAACATCGGACGCAATGCGGACGAACTGCTCCGTAAGGTGGAAGCTGCGCAATTCGTAGCCACTCACGACGGTGAAGTCTGTCCCGCCAAATGGAAGAAAGGCGGTGCAACGTTGAAGCCGAGCATCGATTTAGTCGGCAAGATTTAATCGTACCCCCATACGATAGACATTACTATGTAAAGACTATCTCCATTTCTTCCTTGCAAGAGTACAAGAAATGAGATAGTCTTTTTTTATACTCCAACATTTAAAAACCTGCATCATCATGTTAGAAGCAACTATATTAGACCAAGTGCGGAGCATATTCCAACCATTGGAAGCCCGCTATACCTTTCACATCACCTGCAATCCGGAACATGAACAGGCCGGTGAGATGATTGATTTTCTGAATGACATAGCGAGCTGTTCCGACAAACTGTCCTGCCAGGTGACCGAAACCGATGAACCCAAACTGGAGTTTACGCTCCTGAAAGAAGGGAAAGAAACCGGAATAAAATTCCGTGCCGTTCCGGGCGGACATGAATTCAGTTCGCTGCTTCTTGCCGTGCTAAATGCCGATGGAAAGGGCAAAAATCTCCCGGACGAGGGTATCGGCCGCCGCATCAAGGCATTGCAAGGCCCAATCCATCTGCAAACTTATGTGTCGCTGGCCTGTACCAACTGCCCGGACATTGTGCAGGCGCTCAATGCCGTAGCACTGCTGCATCCCTATATCACCCACGACACAATAGACGGAGCCGTCTTTCAGGAAGAAGCGGATGCGCTGAAAATACAAGCCGTACCGTCCGTTTACGCCAATGGGAAGCAACTTCATGTGGGACGCGGTTCTTTAGGGGAACTCCTGAAAAAACTGGAAGATACCTTCGGCAGCCTGCCGCAAGAGAATGCAGCACCCGTCTTAAGGGAGTTCGACGTGCTGGTCCTGGGCGGAGGTCCTGCCGGGGCTTCGGCAGCCGTTTATTCCGCCCGCAAAGGATTGCGCGTAGCCATTATTGCCGAACGAATAGGCGGACAGGTAAAAGAAACCGTAGGCATCGAGAACCTCATCTCCGTACCCCGGACAACAGGTTCACAGCTTGCCGACGCACTCAGGACGCACATAGAACATTACCCGATAGAGATTTTTGAAGACCGGAAGATTGAAAGAGCAGAGCTTCAGGGCAAAGAGAAAAAGGTTTTCTCCGGTGGCGGAGAAACGTTTACAGCCCCTGCGGTAATCATTGCCACAGGCGCAAGCTGGCGTAAACTGAACGTAGAGGGAGAAGCCGAATACCTCGGACGCGGTGTAGCCTTCTGCCCGCATTGTGACGGTCCCTTCTACCAAGGCAAGCATGTAGCCGTCATCGGCGGCGGGAACTCCGGCATAGAAGCGGCCATCGACCTGGCGGGAATCTGCAGGAAAGTTACCGTCTTCGAGTTTGCCGATACGCTAAAAGCCGACCAGGTATTGCAGGAAAAAGCCGGAAGCCTTCCCAACGTGGAGATATTCACTTCTTCACAAACCACCCGAGTGACGGGCGACGGAGAGAAAGTAACCGGTATCCGCATCAAAGACCGCATCACCAACAAGGAGCGCGACTATCCTTTGGACGGTATCTTCGTACAAATCGGTCTGGCAGCCAACAGCGCACCTTTCCGGGACACATTGGAAACGACACCGACCGGTGAAATCAAGACAGACGCATTCTGCCGCACCACGCTTCCGGGTGTTTATGCAGCCGGAGACGTGTCCGACGTACCCTACAAACAGATTATCATAGCTATGGGTGAAGGGGCCAAAGCGGCATTGTCCGCTTTCGACGACCGCATCAGGGGAATCGCATAACCGGCTATTTTCCGGAAACGATTTTCAGCTCCCGTATCAAATCTCCGGCTTTGCCGTACTTCTCTATCATGAACAGGATGTAGCGTACATCGACCCCGATGCAGCGCTGCATCTTCGGTTCATAGAGTATATCGCTGCTCATCGCTTCCCAATTGCCGTCAAAAGCCAGTCCCAGAAGTTCGCCTCTGGCATTGAACATGGCGCTTCCCGAATTGCCGCCGGTTATATCGTTATTGGAGATAAAGCAAACGTTCATTTCTCCCTTTTCACCGGCATATCTGCCAAAGTCGCGGTTGGAGAACAAAGAAAGAAGTTCCGGCTGCACCTCAAAATCCACATCGCCTGCATGGGTCTTTACCTTTTCAAGAATACCTTTGGTCGTGGTATAATAATCGTATTCAGCACCGTCAAACGGGGTGTATCCGCATACCGTACCGAAGCTCAAGCGCATGGTGGAATTGGCGTCCGGATAGAAATTACGCGATGAATACATCCTGCGTACGGCAGCATTCAGCAAGCGCTCATTACGGGCGATATTCATGGCGGACTCTCTCGTCTGCATATTGATTTCAAACATCTTGCCAATCAGGTCTATGCCCAGGTTTATGGCAGGGTCGTCATAGATGTTATAGGTAGTGTCCCGCTCCAGAAAACGTTTTAATCCGCGAGGGGTAGTCAGTTCCGAAGCGGCATACAAACTATCCGCATAGGCCTTGTCGTTACCGCCGTACCGGGTGGCAATCGTACCGTAAAACTCCGGTAAATAGGTAGAATCGACCTTGGAACGATATTCTTTCACCATGGCGGTAAAGACTTCCTTGTCGATTTCCAAATCCAGATTGGCGTACTTTTCTACAATTGCTTTCAGATTGGCCTCAACCGTTTTCCGTTCCCCTTCAAAATCAAAATTCAAAATGGACAACGCCAATTGTATCAGTTCAGGGCCATTCAGGAAAGATTCGGCAAAATAAGCCAGAGCACGGTTGGCTTCACGGGTATTTTTATAGTCCAGTTCCAAATCGGGAAACAACCGCAACAGCTTCTCACGTTCTCCGGGTGTCTGTTGTATCCAACGGCGAAGCTCCCGCTCCATGGCACGCTTCTTTTCCAAGACATGCAATTTCCGGATAGCCCGGTTCACCCCGATGCTGTTCTTCCAGTAATTGGAGCTTTCATCGTATTTGGAAGCATACTTTATGCGGATACTGTCCCGCCTGTCCATTTCGCGCTTCCAGATAGCCTGCTTGATGCCCCGGACATCTATTTGTGCCTGATTGCCGTTGTTCATCATCTCTTCGATGCCAAACGAAGAGAGGTAACGCTCCGTGCTGCCCGGATAGCCCAATGTCATGCAGAAAGAACCCTCTTTATACCCGTCCAGAGAAATCGGCGCTACGTATTCGGGACGATAAGGGACGTTTTCCGGCGAATAATCCGCCGGGCGGTTGTTCTTACCGGCATAGATGCGAAATACGCAGAAATCGCCCGTATGACGCGGCCACACCCAATTGTCCGTATCCCAACCGAACTTGCCTACCGAGGAAGGCGGTGCAAATACCAGCCGGACATCGTTATAGTCGCGGTAAACAGACAGCCAGAACTCATTGCCGCCATAGTACGCATCTACAATTCCCACCAAAGTAGAGTCCTTACGCGCCACTTCCTCACTGATGGCAAACATCACCGAATCCACCGCACCGGAACGCTCCGGCTCGGTCATCTCCGGCTTTACCACACCAAGCACCCGTTTCGTTACATTCTCCGTCCGCAGCAGAAAGCGGACATAAAGCTCCGGATTCGGCAGTTCCTCGCTGCGGTTACGTGCCACAAAGCCGTCTTTCAGATAGTCATGCTCCACGGAAGAATGCTGCTGGACGCTGCTGAAACCGCAATGGTGATTCGTAAATACCAGTCCGTCTTCCGACACGACCACCCCCGAACAGAAACCGCCGAAACTCACTACGGCATCTTTCAATGAGGGACGTCTGGCACTGTATAGCTTGTCTGCCGGCATTTGCAAACCGAGCTCTTTCATTGCCCGGCGAGTCTGTTTATTCAGATTACCCAGCATCCACATGCCCTCATCCGCCTGCACCACCCACGCAGAAAGGCAGCAAACAACCACTGCTACAAATCTCAAAACCATATCGTTCTCTACTTAACTTTATATAAGTTTGCCTGCCCGTTTTGTACTCCCACACCGACAGCCTGTGCGGCCGGACGCTTCTCTTTCACCGCATCCGGACATCACTCCGCAATCAGCCTCAGCTTTTCGGAACCCGTACGCGCTCTCAGCCATTCGGTTATTTTCTCCCTTTCACGGGCATCCGGATGCTTGCCGAACTTCAGGACGGCAAGCGTAACGGTATCTATCCGTACCGAATCGACCGTCAGCTCAAGCGCGTGCGAAATGGAAACCGACTTGACGGAGGGATAAAGCACCTTCAGCTCAGGGATAATCTTTTTGCCCAATTCATCGTATTTACGGTACTGTTCCAAGTTCTTTTCCAAAGAAGAAATCTGCTGCTTCTGCTCCACCAGACGCTGTTCGCTGTTCTTGTAGAAATCTTCCATAACCATGGCGCGGATAGACGACATATCCAGCGACTCGTTATTCATTCCCTGGAGCACAACCAGCTTGGTATTGTCCAGTTTATAATCTTTCATTTTACTGCGGGCGATGGCAATAGAGGCTTCCGGCACTTCCTGACCTATCAGGACCACCCGTATCTCATGGTGCTTGCCCTCATGGTGGATTTTCTTATCCAATACCTGCGTATTCTCAAAGGCAAGCTGTTCGTTTACAAAGCGGTTGGCCGCACTTTCA
The DNA here is from genome assembly GCF_014287405.1 of Bacteroides sp. NSJ-48. NCBI lineage: Bacteria > Pseudomonadati > Bacteroidota > Bacteroidia > Bacteroidales > Bacteroidaceae > Bacteroides > Bacteroides sp. NSJ-48. Next base: position 16,053 of record NZ_JACOOD010000023.1, read on the forward strand.
AAGAAGGTATCCTGAATAATTCCCACTGTGAGGTACACCGCCGGACACATCGTAAGGACAGCTATCAGCACGATATACTTCCGCACCTTCTTTTCGCGATTCTTATCCACAAACTCCTTGCGCTGGAAGTGCATTACCCGTACGCCGATAAAAGTAGCCAGACTGATGAATACGGAGTTAATGAAATAAAGGTAGAATGCACCGAGGAAATAAATCAGGTTTCCCGTTGCCAGTCCATAACCTGCCGTACACAGCGGCGGCATCAATGCCGTGGCAATAGCGACACCCGGAATCACATTGCCTTTCTCCTTCGTGGAGAGTGCCACTACTCCCGCAAGACCGCCCATCAGTGCGATGAATACGTCATAAATCGTCGGTGAGGTACGCGCCAGCAACTCCGACTGCCCCTCGGCAACCGGGCTTACCAGGAAGAAGACGGTAGCCGTGGTGACACTGAACAGCGTAGTTATCAGGAAACTTTTCAACGAGCGCTTCATCAGCTCGAAATCGTTCAGACCCACTGAAAGCCCCACTCCCATGATAGGTCCCATCAACGGCGAGATAAGCATCGCACCGATAATTACAGCGGTAGAATTGACATTCAGACCGAGTGAAGCCATAAAGATGGCAAATATCAGAATCCATAAATTGGCTCCTTTAAACTCGACACCCTTACGGATGGAGTCTACAGTGGCAAGTTCATTGTCTTTATCTTTGCGCAAATCGAGATACTCTTTAAGGAAGTTCTTGACGGCAAATACATTCCGGTTGGGATTGACAGGCTGTTCCATAAAAATAATTCTATTTTCGGATAAAACGATTGATAACAGGTATTTGACTAAGCGGCAAATCGCGCTTTATAATATAGGCTATAAACAGGCATAACAACAGCGTACGGAACGTCATACGCAGACAGATGTTTTCAATAGGTACACATTCCGCAGCTACATAAAGCACCGCAGCCAACAGCACATAGCACCCTATCGACTTTAAATCGTACTGAATCGGGTATTTCTTCTGACCGACAAAATAAGAAAGCAGCATCGCAACGCCGTAACCCGTAAATCCGGCCCATGCGCAAGCCATATACCCGAACTTCGGAATTAAAAAGATATTCATCACCACCAGAATCGTGCAGCCTATCAGTGAGAAATAAGCTCCCCAACGCGTTTCGTCAATCAGCTTGTACCAGAAAGAGAGATTGAAATAAATTCCCATGAAGATTTCCGCAGCCATTACAATGGGCACAACACGCAGCCCCGGCCAATAGTCGCGGCCGATGATGTAGCGGAGAATATCCAGATAGAACATCACTGCCAGAAAAGCCACCAGTGTAAAGATGATAAAGAACTTCATGGCCTGCGCATACACCTGCTTGTTGTCCTTATCGCGGCTCTTGCCGAATACAAAAGGCTCGTAGGCGTAGCGGAAAGCCTGTGTCAGCATCGCCATCACCATGGCAATCTTGCTGGCGGCTCCATAGATGCCGAGTTGTACGGTGGCTTCCGCCTGGTCGGGATAGACAAAGGGAAAGATAATCTTGTCCGCCACCTGATTCAGGATGCCCGCAATGCCCAACACCAGCAACGGCAGGCTATAAGCAAGCATCCGCTTCAGCAGTTTCCTGTCCAGCACATAAGCGAAACCGCGCAATTCGGGTATCATGCACAGCATGATGGTAGAAGTGCACACAAGATTGAAGAGGAAGGCATACGCCACATCATCGCCCTTCATCCAGACATAATAAATCAGGTTCAAGGCTATGTTCAGGAAGATGAACAGCAGTTTGAGCGCTGCAAACTTGACGGGCCGTTTCTTATAGCGCAAATAAGCGAAAGGAATGCTTTGAATGGCATCCATCGCCACTACAATCATCATCATTCCCACGTACCAGGGATGCTCTCCATATTCCAGCCAGTCGGCAACCGGTTGAAGAAACAGCAGTCCCAGCGCAAGGAATGTCAGCGCACCGATGCCTACGCTGAGCAATGTTGTGGAATACACCCGCATCGGGTCGTCTTCTCCTTTATTGGCAAAGCGGAAAAAGCCCGTTTCCATGCCGCACGTCAGCAGCACCAGCAACAGTGCCACCCACGCATAGATATTAGTCACAACGCCATAGCCCCCCGACTGTGCAGACAAGGCCATGGTGTATACGGGCACTAACAGATAGTTGAGGAAACGCCCCACAATACTGCTCAACCCGTAAATGGCAGTTTCTTTTGCCAATGATTTCAATCCAGCCACGTTATTCAGTGTTTTATTATACTCTCTCTAACCGGTCGCTTATCAATAAGCGTCAATCATTAAATAACGTCTTCTGGCTATTGTAGAGGCTCCGCCCCAAATGTTTATAGGCCAGTTCTGTTACTTCACGACCGCGGGGAGTGCGTTTCAGGAAGCCTTCCTTTATCAGGAACGGTTCATAAACTTCTTCGATGGTTCCCGCATCTTCTCCCAAGGCCGTAGCGATGGTTGTAAGTCCCACCGGACCGCCCTTGAACTTATCGATAATCGTACAAAGTATCTTATTGTCTATCTCATCCAGTCCGTACTTGTCAATGTTAAGCGCCTCGAGTGCGAAATTGGCGATTTCCGTATCGATGCTGCCCGAACCTTTCACCTGTGCAAAGTCCCTCACGCGACGCAGCAAGGCATTGGCGATACGCGGCGTACCGCGGCTGCGGCTTGCGATTTCCGAGGCGGCTCTTGTGGAGCAGGGTACGTCCAGTATGCTTGCCGAACGGCGGATAATACCGCTCAGCACATCATCGTCATAATACTCCAGATGGAGATTGATGCCGAAACGGGCACGTAGCGGAGCCGTCAGCAAACCGCTGCGGGTGGTGGCCCCCACCAGCGTAAACGGATTCAAATCAATCTGTATGCTTCGCGCCGACGGGCCTTTGTCTATCATGATGTCGATGCGGTAGTCTTCCATTGCCGAATACAGATACTCTTCCACTACGGGACTCAGCCGATGTATCTCGTCGATGAAAAGCACATCGTTCGGCTCCAGGCTGGTGAGTACGCCTGCCAGGTCGCCCGGCTTGTCGAGCACCGGACCGGAAGTAATCTTGAAACCTACTCCCAATTCATTGGCTATAATGTTGGAAAGTGTGGTCTTTCCCAATCCGGGAGGACCGTGAAGCAACACATGGTCCAGGGCCTCGCCCCTGAGACGGGCAGCCTTCACGAAAATGCGCAAATTATCAACCACCTTATCCTGTCCGCTGAAATCCTCAAAGTTCAAAGGGCGGAGAGCGTTCTCGAAGTCACGCTCCTTGCTGGTGAGCTGATGCTCGCGTATGTTAAAATCTTCTTGTTCCATTAAAATTCAATCTATACAACGACAAAGATAGTGCAAACCGAGAGCAGAATAAAATGAATCCATTCATTTTTTATATCGAAGTGCCGCTTATCTCCGCTTCCGGACAAAGATATGGAAATCTTTCAACGTTTCATAAACTCCTTCCTTTCTTCTTCCGGGAATTTCTATAGGATTTTCCCTTTTCCCATCACTCACCGTTTGATTTACATGTACTTGAATTGCCTTGCCAACATACAAAAATACGACAAATCTATAGAAACTATGAAAAGTTATCTTTAATTTTGCAACAGATACACACTTTAGTCACTAAAAACGGAACGCCATGCATAAAGTATTTTTAGGAACCGCCTGTTTCCTGTTTTCCGCCCTGTCGCTACATGCACAGTCCCCGCTCGAAAAAGGATTGCAAAGCATCAACCGTACTTCCGCAGAAGCCATTGTGGAGTTTCTGGCCGATGACGAACTGCAAGGACGCGAAGCAGGCATGCATGGTTCGCGGGTAGCAGCCCGCTACATCGTATCCTGCCTGAAAGAAGCCGGTATCCGCCCTTTGGACAAGAACGGCTATTACCAGCCTTTCGAGGCATACGCCAAGGAAAGGCAGCAACGCGGACGCTGGCAGGTACACCCCGACTCCGTTGCCGTACTGAAACAAGGCACGCACCGTTCCCTGAAAATGGATAATGTGCTGGCATACATTCCCGGCAAGCGCAGCGATGAATATGTCATTGTAGGCGCTCACTTCGACCACCTGGGCGTAGACGAAACGCTGGCGGACGATAAGATATACAACGGTGCGGATGATAACGCATCCGGCGTCTCCGCCGTATTGCAGATAGCACGTGCATTTGCCCTCAGCGGAGAAAAGCCGCTGAGAAATGTCATCTTCGCCTTTTGGGACGGCGAGGAAAAAGGATTGCTCGGTTCAAAACATTTCGTACAGCACTGCCCGTTTCTCAAACAGATAAAGGGTTATCTCAACTTCGACATGATAGGGCGTAACAACAAGCCCGAACAACCGCAGCACGTAGTCTACTTCTACACAGCCGCCCATCCTGCCTTCGGCGAATGGCTGAAACGGGACATCACCCGCTACGGACTGCAACTGCAACCCGACTACCGTCCCTGGGACAACCCCGTGGGCGGAAGTGACAATGCCTCGTTCGCCCGTTCGGGCATCCCCGTCATCTGGTATCACACCGACGGCCATCCCGACTATCACCAGCCGTCAGACCACGCTGCATTACTGAACTGGGAAAAAGTCGTGGAAATAACCAAGGCATCCTTCCTCAACGTATGGAATCTTGCCAACGAAAGCAACTATTAATATTTAAGAAGAAGAGTAAGGACACATGGTTTTAAATTACATCTGGGTAGCATTTTTCGTAATCGCCTTCATTGTGGCACTCTGCAAACTCCTGTTTATGGGAGACACGGAGATATTTACGGAACTTGTCAACTCTACATTCGACTCATCCAAGACCGCATTCGAAATATCACTGGGGCTCACCGGTATTCTATCCTTATGGCTGGGCATCATGAAAATCGGCGAGAACAGCGGTATGATAAACGCGCTTTCGCGCTGGCTGAGTCCCGTGTTCTGCCGCCTCTTCCCGGAAATTCCCAAAGGACACCCCGCCATGGGTTCTATCTTCATGAACCTTTCCGCCAACATGCTGGGGCTGGACAATGCCGCCACCCCGATGGGACTGAAAGCCATGAAAGAGCTTCAGGAGCTGAATCCGAAAAAAGATACCGCTACCAACCCGATGATTATGTTTCTGGTAATGAACACGTCCGGGTTGATACTGATACCCGTCAGCATCATGATGTACCGCTCGCAAATGGGCGCTGCGCAGCCTACGGACATTTTCATCCCTACGCTGATTACTACCGCCATCTCTACCATTGTCGGTGTCACCGCCGTCAGCATTGCGCAACGGATAAACCTGCTGAACAAACCCATTCTTATTCTGATCGGTTGCATCAGCCTGTTCTTCTCCGGGCTTATTTACCTGTTCACCCAAGTAAGCCGCGAAGAAATGGGCGTTTACTCCACGCTGGTTGCCAACATCATTCTCTTTACCATCATCCTGCTTTTCATCCTATGGGGATTATGGAAAAAGATTAATGTGTACGATGCTTTCATCGAAGGCGCCAAGGAAGGATTTACAACCGCCATACGCATCGTTCCCTATCTGGTGGCATTCCTCGTTGGAATCGCCGTTTTCCGCACTTCGGGAGCGATGGACATCATCGTAAACGGCATCGGTTACATCGTCGGATTATCCGGAGCGGACACCGAGTTTGTAGGTGCGCTGCCCACTGCATTGATGAAATCGTTAAGCGGCAGCGGAGCCAACGGACTGATGATTGATACAATGAAACAATACGGCGCCGACTCTTTTGTCGGCCGCATGAGCTGTGTGGCACGCGGCGCTTCGGATACCACGTTCTACATCCTTGCCGTCTACTTCGGCAGCGTAGGCATCACGAAAACCCGCAACGCCGTCACCTGCGGCCTGATAGCCGACTTTTCCGGTATCATCGCCGCTATCATCATCAGTTATATATTCTTCTTTTAAAAAAACTGGAAATAGTATGATAAGTTATCAGACAGACGGCATCGAAATGCCCGCAATCAAGAAACGCGAAACAACGGAATGGATCAAAGCCGTTGCCGCCACCTACAACAAGAGAATCGGCGAAATAGCCTACATCTTCTGTTCGGACGAGAAAATCCTCGAAGTGAACCGCCAGTACCTTCAGCACGATTACTACACGGACATCATCACTTTTGACTACTGCGAAGGCAACCGCCTGAGCGGCGACCTCTTCATCAGCCTGGATACGGTACGCACCAACGCCGAACAGTTTGCCGGCAATGACTACGAACGGGAGCTGTATCGCGTCATCATCCACGGCATCCTGCACCTTTGCGGCATCAACGACAAAGGACCGGGAGAACGGGAAATCATGGAAGCCGCCGAAAACAAGGCGCTCGCCATGCGATAAAATCAAAAGGCGTATCGGCAAGCAAAGTTCAACTCTCCCCCCTATCGTTTTTTTGCACAATCTCTCGTCACTCGTCACTAACCACCTCGCATCCCTTTACCAGAGAGGGATTGCGGATGTGACGACCAACATGATAAGGGTGATGACAAACAATCGGTCGTCACCCTCAAAAACAGACTATACACTATGGGTCAATGCATTAACCCAATAATCAGAAATTCCATATAAGCGACTTTTTCAACGATTTTCGAGGTCTGAAAAGGTTTTATACGGGCAATCGGGAAGCTAATCCCGTAGATAAATGTTCCATTCCCTCTTTCTTTTCTTTGTTTTGCACCGTATATAATACCGCTTTACCACGTTACTTTCTGCGTTTTCCAATTGCAGGCTCCGCGGTTGCCAATTGCGGGCTGCCGGGCCCGCAGCCGGCAACCGTCCGTCCCGCAACTGCGGGACGAAGAAAAGAACCTGCCTTTCGGATATTTTCCTTAAACGAATAAGAGATTATATACAAGGCGAAAGAAGATTACATACAGGCAAAACGGAAAGAAACCCGCGAGGTATTTCCTAAGAATTCACAAGGAAAGGAGATAAATCGCGGCTACAAAATAACTTTTTAGTAACTTTGCATGGTTTTAAAAGAGATTGAACGAATGGAGTTTAAGTATGACGTTATCGTAATCGGCGCCGGACATGCCGGCTGTGAAGCCGCTGCCGCCGCCGCAAACCTGGGTTCAAAGACCTGTCTTATCACAATGGACATGAATAAGATAGGACAGATGAGTTGTAACCCTGCCGTAGGAGGTATTGCCAAAGGACAGATTGTACGCGAAATAGACGCCTTAGGCGGATATATGGGATTGGTAACCGATAAAACGGCTATCCAGTTCCGCATATTGAACCGCTCCAAAGGCCCCGCTATGTGGAGTCCGCGCGCACAGTGCGACCGCAACAAATTCATCTGGACATGGCGCGAGATTCTGGAGAACATTCCCAACCTGCACATCTGGCAGGACACCGTACAGGAAATCCTCGTTGAAAACGGCGAGGTAACCGGACTCACCACTGTTTGGGGAGTGACCTTCCGCGCCAAATGCGTCGTACTGACTGCCGGAACTTTCCTGAACGGACTGATGCACGTAGGGCGCACCATGCTTCCGGGCGGGCGCATGGCAGAACCCGCATCTTACCAACTGACCGAATCCATCGCCCGGCACGGCATCACATACGGGCGAATGAAAACAGGAACTCCCGTACGCATCGACGGACGAAGCGTGCATTACGAAGATATGGAGATTCAGGAAGGAGAAAACGACTTCCATAAATTCTCCTTTATGAACAACGGCGTACGCCACCTGAAGCAACTGCCGTGCTGGACCTGCTTCACCAATGAGGAAACACACCGCATCCTTCGTGAAGGGCTGCCGGATTCTCCCCTTTTCAACGGGCAGATTCAAAGTATAGGGCCCCGCTATTGCCCCAGTATAGAAACCAAAATCGTAACCTTCCCCGACAAGGAACAGCACCAGCTTTTCCTGGAACCGGAAGGTGAAACGACGCAGGAACTTTACCTGAACGGCTTCTCTTCTTCCCTGCCGATGGACATACAAATTGCAGCGCTGAAAAAGATTCCGGCATTCCGCGACCTCGTGATTTACCGCCCCGGCTACGCAATAGAATACGATTACTTTGATCCCACCCAACTGAAACATACGTTGGAAACGAAGAAAATCAAGAACCTATTCTTTGCCGGACAAGTAAACGGAACGACCGGCTACGAAGAAGCTGCCGGACAAGGAATCATTGCAGGTATCAACGCGCATATCAACTGCCACGGCGGAGAACCATTCACTCTGGCACGCGACGAAGCCTATATAGGCGTATTAATCGACGATTTGGTTACCAAAGGCGTCGATGAGCCTTACCGCATGTTTACTTCACGTGCGGAATACCGCATCCTGCTCCGCATGGACGATGCCGATATGAGGCTGACCGAAAGAGCCTGGAAACTGGGACTTGCCAAAGAAGACCGCTACGAACTATTAAAGAGCAAGCGCGAAGCCGTTACAAGCATCATAGAGTTCACCCGGAGTTATTCGATGAAACCGGCATTAATCAACCCGGTGCTGGAACAGCTCGGCACTACCCCGCTCCGCCAGGGATGCAAGTTGGTAGACTTAATAAACCGTCCGCAAGTAACCTTGGAAAACATGGCAGAACATGTCAGCGCTTTCCGTCGGGAACTGGACAAGATTACGGAACAGGATAAAGTTGCAGACAGAAGAGACGAAATAGTCGAAGCTGCGGAAATACTTATCAAGTACGAAGGCTATATCGGACGCGAGCGAATCATAGCAGACAAACTGGCACGGCTGGAAAGCATAAAGATTAAAGGAAGGTTCGACTATAATTCCATCCAGTCTCTTTCTACCGAAGCCCGCCAGAAGCTGGTGAAGATAGACCCGGAAACGATAGCCCAGGCAAGCCGAATTCCGGGAGTGTCTCCCAGCGACATCAACGTGCTGCTGGTGCTTTGCGGGCGATAAGAAGCAACGTTCCACGTGAAACAAAGAATTCAATAAACGTATTAAATAAACTGATTATGAGCAAAGAAACACTTGCCAAGACCATTCGGGAAATTCCCGACTTCCCCATCCCCGGGATTTTATTCTACGATGTGACCACTCTGTTTAAAAACCCGTCGGCACTGCAAGAGCTTTCGGACACCCTGTATGAAATGTACAAGGATAAAGGGATAACCAAAGTGGTAGGTATAGAATCCAGAGGCTTCATCATGGGCCCCATTCTCGCCACCCGCTTAGGCGCAGGATTCGTACCCATGCGCAAGCCCGGAAAGCTGCCTGCGGAAACAATCGAAGAAAGCTACGACAAAGAGTACGGCAAAGATACGGTACAAATCCACAAGGATGCCATTGAGCCGGACGATGTAGTATTGCTGCACGACGACCTTCTGGCTACGGGCGGAACAATGGAAGCAGCCTGCAAACTGGTGAAGAAACTGAACCCTAAAAAGGTATATGTAAACTTCATTATCGAATTGAAAGAGTTGCATGGAAAGGATATATTCAGCAAAGATGTAGATGTAGAATCGGTATTGACACTCTAAAGAAACAACCGGGTGGTAAAGCAATCACATCGCTGCACGAGAATGTATCGCCGCATGCTCTTGGCATCGTATTGCTTTACCACCTTTTTCTTTACCACCTTTTTCTTACGATATGGACGAGCTAAAAACAAATGATTACCTGAAGGGTATCGTTCTGAACCTTCCCGAAAGTCCCGGTATTTACCAATATCTGAATGCCGAGGGAACGATTATATACGTAGGGAAAGCAAAAAACCTGAAGCGCCGGGTCTCTTCCTACTTCAACAGAGAACATGAACCGGGAAAGACACGGGTACTGGTGAGCAAGATTGCAGATATCCGGTATATCGTGGTCAACACGGAAGAGGATGCCTTGCTGCTGGAGAACAATCTTATCAAGAAATACAAACCCCGTTACAACGTACTGCTGAAAGACGACAAGACCTACCCGTCCATCTGCGTGCAGAACGAATATTTCCCCCGCGTATTCAAGACGCGGCGAATCATACGCAACGGTTCTTCCTACTACGGCCCGTACAGCCACATACCATCCATGTATGCAGTGCTCGACCTCATCAAGCATTTGTACCCGCTACGCACCTGCAACTTGAATCTCTCGCCCGAAAACATCCGGGCAGGGAAGTTCAATGTATGCCTGGAATATCACATCAAGAACTGCGCAGGCCCCTGCATAGGCAAGCAGAATCAGGAAGAATACCTCAAAAACATCGCTGAAATAAAGGAAATACTCAAGGGAAATACCCAGGAGATAGAGCGGATGCTGTATCAGCAGATGCAGGAGCTTGCGGCGGAAATGAAGTTTGAAGAGGCACAGAAAATCAAGGAAAAGTATCTGCTGCTGGAAAATTACCGTTCTAAATCGGAAGTGGTAAGCAACGTATTGCACAATATCGACGTGTTCTCCATCGAGGAAGACACCGATGAAAAGTCCGCATTCATCAACTATCTGCATATCACAAACGGGGCTATCAACCAGGCTTTCACCTTTGAGTACAAGAAACGGCTGAACGAAACGAAAGAGGAGCTCCTGTCACTGGGCATTATCGAAATGCGCGAACGGTACAAGAGCCTTTCCCGCGAAATCATCGTGCCCTTTGAGCTGGACATGGAGCTTAAAGACGTCATCTTTACCATCCCGCAACGCGGTGATAAGAAGAAATTGCTTGAACTCTCCATCCTTAACGTTAAACAATATAAGGCCGACCGTCTGAAACAAGCGGAAAAGCTGAATCCGGAACAACGCACGGTACGCCTTTTAAAGGAAATCCAGCAAGAATTGCACCTCGACAGGCTGCCTATGCGGATAGAGTGTTTTGACAACTCCAACATCCAAGGCTCGGACCCTGTTGCCGGATGCGTTGTCTTCATCAAAGGAAAGCCGTCCAAGAAAGACTACCGGAAATATAACATCAAGACTGTGGAAGGACCGGACGACTATGCATCCATGAAAGAGGTTGTAAAACGGCGTTATCAGCGCGCTATCGAGGAGAACGCTCCCCTGCCCGACCTTCTTATCACCGACGGCGGAAAAGGGCAAATGAGCGCCGTAAAAGAGGTTGTCGACGGACTGAACCTTGACATCCCCATTGCCGGACTTGCCAAAGACGGGAAGCATCGCACATCGGAACTGCTGTACGGTTTCCCGCCGCAGACCATCGGACTGAAACAAAACTCTCCCCTTTTCCGTCTGCTGACGCAGATACAGGACGAGGTACACAGGTTTGCCATTACCTTCCACCGCGACAAGCGCAGCAAGCGGCAGGTAGCTTCGGCTTTAGACGAGATAAAAGGGATTGGAGAAAAGACAAAGAACGCTCTGCTAAAGGAGTTCAAAAGCGTAAAACGTATCAAGGAGGCATCGGCGGAAGATATTGTCAAAGTGATTGGCGAGGCGAAAGCGAAAATCATAAAGGACTATTTTACAGACAAATAGTCCTTCAATACAAATTCTTGTCCCACACCGCGGCAATCACGAATTTATTCGTAACTTTGCAACCTGCAAAATAATTTTTTAGGGCTAAAACATGAGAGTAGTTATACAACGTACCGGGCATGCGTCTGTCACAATCAACGGAACCTGTAAGTCCGCCATCCGCAAAGGATTTATGATATTGGTAGGCATAGAGGAGACGGACGGCAAGGAAGACATCGACTGGTTGTGTAAAAAGATTGTCAACCTGCGTGTTTTTGACGACGAGAATGGCGTTATGAATAAATCCATACTCGACATTGACGGTGAGATATTGGTAATCAGCCAGTTTACGCTGCACGCATCTACCAAGAAAGGCAATCGCCCCTCTTACATACGGGCGGCAAAACCGGAAATATCCGTTCCGCTGTACGAACAATTCTGCAAGGAATTGAGTTTTGCATTAGGTAAAGAGATAGGTACCGGCGAATTTGGAGCCGATATGAAGGTAGAATTAGTAAACGATGGCCCTGTGACCATCTGTATGGATACAAAAAACAAGGAATAATGACGTTAAAAGAAGCACAACAAGAAGTGGACTCCTGGATAAAAAAATACGGAGTACGTTACTTCAGCGAGCTCACCAATATGGCCGTATTGACCGAAGAAGTCGGCGAGCTGGCACGAGTTATGGCACGCAAATACGGCGACCAGTCCTTTAAGGAAGGAGAGAAAGACAACGTTGAAGAAGAAATCGCGGACGTCCTTTGGGTACTTCTCTGCATTGCCAACCAGACCGGTGTAGACATCACCGAAGCATTTGCACGCAGCATCGAGAAGAAAACCAAACGCGACCAGGCAAGACATATCAATAATCCTAAATTATCCGACCATGGAGAATAACGAATCTACACAGAGCAAGTACGATGCCGCTCTGGCGAAGTACAACACCAATTTGAATGATGCGGAAGTGGCAGCGGAAGTAGCCGGAATAATCGCAGAGAAAGTCCCTGCAAACAATACTCCGGAAGTAAAGAAGTTCCTGTTCAACTGCATTGACCTGACCACGCTCAACAGTACGGACAGCGATGAAAGCGTCATGAAATTCACCCAAAAGGTAAACCAGTTTGACGAAGAATTTCCCGATTTGAAGAACGTAGCGGCCATCTGCGTATATCCCAACTTTGCGGAAGTAGTTAAGGATACGCTGGAAGTGGAAGACGTAAAGATAGCCTGCGTATCGGCAGGTTTCCCCTCTTCACAGACTTTCATAGAAGTAAAAGTAGCCGAAACCGCCATGGCAATCATGGAAGGCGCGGATGAGATAGACATCGTAATCTCCGTAGGAAAGTTCCTAAGCGGCGACTATGAAACCATGTGCGATGAGATACAGGAGCTGAAAGCCACCTGCAAGGAGCATCACCTGAAGGTTATCCTGGAGACAGGCGCGCTGAAAACGGCAGCCAATATCAAAAAGGCCTCTATCCTATCCATGTATGCCGGAGCCGATTTCATCAAGACTTCCACCGGCAAGCAGCAGCCTGCCGCCACTCCGGAAGCAGCCTACGTAATGTGTCAGGCTATTAAGGAATACCATGCTTTGACGGGCAACAAGATAGGTTTCAAACCGGCAGGAGGCATCAACTGCGTAAACGATGCGCTCATCTACTACACCATTGTAAAAGAAGTGCTGGGCGAAGAATGGCTGAACAACGGATTGTTCCGTTTGGGAACCAGCCGTCTGGCAAATCTCCTGCTGTCGGAAATCAAAGGCGAAGAAATGAAATTCTTTTAAGAGGAATACGGTTGATATATCCGTTATATAAAACAAAGCGAAGAACCTGCTCTCTATATAAGGAGAAAAGGTTCTTCGCTTCGTTTTTGAATGACGGGATATAAAAGAAACTTTGATAGATATTCCGTCTTTATTGTATAAAAAACAAACTTATTTTTCGCGTTCCACTACGTAATCAAGATAGCAAACAAGCGCTTTCTTGACATCCGTATCTTCCATGGAAGCTAATAACGAAAGCGCCTTTTCCTTAAACTCAATCATAACTTTCGTAGCGTATTCAATGCCGCCGTTTGCCTTGGAAAACTCGATCAATCGGGCTATTTCATCAGTTGTAGCCGTTCCGCTCTTTACTTTCGCGGCAATCTCCTGCGCCTGCTTGTCGCGGGTTGAATTAAGGGCATAAAGTGCAGGTAAGGTCAGCTTTCCTTCCAGCATATCATTGCCGGTAGGTTTGCCGATTTCCTTGCTTTCGTAGTAATCGAATATATCATCCTTGATTTGAAAGCAAAGACCGATGTATTCGCCAAAGAGACGTGCATATTCCGCCTTTTCATCGCCAGCTCCCACCGAAAGCGCACCCGCTTTCATGCACGCGGCAAACAGTACGGCCGTCTTCTTGCGGATGACATCAAAGTAAATATCCTCGGAATATTCGGGATTGCTGACATTGGAAAGCTGCAACAGCTCCCCTTCCGCCAAATCCTGTCCCAACTTCGAAACAATATCGATAATGCCGTAATTGCGCGTCATCCCCACTTCCACCAAAGCCGTTGCCAGTAAATAATCTCCCGTAAGCACCGCCACCTTATTATTAAAAACGGCATTCACGGAGAGCTGCCCCCGGCGTTCGGTACTCTCGTCCACCACATCATCGTGCACCAGGCTTGCCGTATGCAGCAGCTCCAAAGCAACCGCAGCATGAAGCGTTGCCGGACAAATCTCATTGTACAGCTTCGCCGCAAGCAAAACCAGAATCGGGCGCATCATCTTCCCATTCTTCTGCCGTATATGCGCAATCACGCTGTTCAGCAAAAGGTTAGAACTGGAAAGGCAACTATCAAAATGCTTTTTGAAGTCTTCCAACTCCGCAGAAATCGGGGATTTTATGAAGGATATACTGTCCATACATCGCTATTTGAGCACAAAAATAGTAATAAAACGGTTAATACGGTATTTTTTTGTACTTTTACCATGAAAAAAAGGATAAATATATGAATTCAACCGATAAACTTTTCTTGCTTGATGCCTACGCATTGATATACCGTGCTTATTACGCGTTCATCAAAAATCCGCGAATCAACTCCAAAGGATTCAACACTTCCGCCATTCTGGGGTTTGTAAACACTCTGGAAGAGGTGCTGAAAAAGGAAAATCCCACACATATAGGAGTAGCTTTCGACCCTTCGGGACCTACATTCCGCCACGAGGCTTACGAACAATACAAAGCGCAACGGGAAGAGACTCCCGAGGCTATCCGTCTTTCCGTACCTATTATAAAGGATATTATCCGTGCCTACCGCATTCCTATCCTGGAAGTGCCCGGTTATGAAGCCGACGACGTAATAGGCACGCTTGCCACCGAAGCCGGCAGACAAGGTATTGTCACTTACATGATGACGCCCGACAAAGACTATGGCCAACTGGTATCGGAGAATGTATTCATGTACCGCCCCAAACACAGTGGCGGATTCGAAGTCATGGGTATCGAGGAGATAAAAGCGAAGTTCGATATTCAGTCCACAGAGCAAGTCATCGACATGCTGGGACTGATGGGCGACTCTTCCGATAACATCCCCGGCTGTCCGGGCGTGGGAGAGAAAACCGCACAAAAGTTGGTGGCTGAATTCGGCAGCATCGAAAACCTGCTTGCCCATACCGACCGGCTGAAAGGTGCGCTTAAAACCAAAGTAGAGGCAAACCGGGAAATGATTGCTTTCTCCAAATTCCTTGCAACCATCAAAGTGGACGTACCTATCAAGCTCGACATGAACACACTCGTCCGCGAAGAGCCGAACGAAGAAGAGCTCCGCAAGATTTTTGAAGAGCTGGAATTTCGTACCCTCATCGACCGTGTCCTGAAAAAGACAGGCTCTCCCCTTCCCTCTTCTTCCAGTTCCGCTTCGCCCGATCCTTATGCGGGAACTTTGTTTGCCCAACCCACCGACGGCACAACTTCCGGAAACAACGCTCCGGTTCAAGGCGATTTGTTTGCAAATTTTGCGGACAACGGGACGGGTGATGCAAAAAATTCGATTCTCACGCGCTTAGAAACGCTCGATGTAGACTATCAACTGATTGATACAGAAGAGAAAAGAAAGAAAATTATTCAAAAGTTACTTACAAAAGAAATTCTCTCAATAGATACGGAAACCACCGGAACCGAACCGATGGAAGCGGAACTAGTGGGAATGAGCTTCAGTGATGCCGAAAACCGGGCTTACTATGTACCCGTTCCGGCAAATCGTGACGAAGCGTTAAAAATCGTCAATGAGTTCCGCCCTCTTTACGAAAATGAAAATTCCATGAAAGTAGGACAAAATATCAAGTACGATATGATTGTCCTTCAAAACTACGGAGTACAGGTAAAAGGAAAACTTTTCGACACCATGCTTGCCCATTATGTATTGCAACCGGAGCTCCGGCACAATATGGACTACCTTGCCGAAATCTATCTGCACTACCAGACCATCCACATCGACGAACTTATAGGAGCCAAAGGCAAGAACCAAAAGAACATGCGCGACCTTCCGCCGGAAGACGTATACCGCTACGCTTGCGAAGATGCGGACGTTACACTGAAACTGAAGAACGTACTCGAAAAAGAACTGAAAGAGCACGCTGCCGAACATCTCTTTTACGAAATAGAGATGCCGCTCGTACCGGTGCTCGTCAACATCGAAAGCAACGGAGTGCGTATCGATACGGAAGCGCTTAAACAATCGTCCGAGCATTTCACGCTCCGCCTGCAGGAGATTGAAAAAGAAATCTATGCACTGGCAGGTGGCGAAACCTTCAATATCGGCTCACCCAAGCAGGTAGGCGAAGTGTTGTTTGACAGACTCAAAATCGTAGAGAAAGCCAAAAAAACCAAGACCGGACAGTATGTCACTTCCGAGGAAGTACTCGAGAGCCTTCGGAACAAACACGCAATCATCGGTAAGATACTTGAATACCGCGGACTGAAAAAGCTGCTAAGTACCTACATCGATGCATTGCCCCAGCTGATAAATCCGCATACGGGACGTATCCATACCTCGTTTAACCAGGCGGTAACCGCTACCGGACGACTCAGCTCAAGCAATCCGAACCTGCAAAACATACCCATTCGTGACGAGGACGGCAAGGAAATCCGCAAAGCCTTCATTCCCGATGACGGATGCGAGTTCTTCTCTGCCGACTACTCGCAGATCGAACTGCGCATCATGGCACATCTGAGCCAGGACAAGAATATGATTGATGCCTTCCTCAGCGGTTATGACATTCATGCCGCCACTGCCGCCAAAATATATAAGGTGGATATTAATGACGTAACCGCCGATATGCGCCGCAAAGCCAAGACAGCCAACTTCGGCATCATCTACGGCATCTCTGTCTTCGGGCTGGCGGAGCGTATGAACGTTCCCCGTCAGGAAGCCAAAGAACTGATAGACGGGTATTTTGAAACCTACCCGCAAGTCAAGGAATACATGGACAGAAGCATACAGGTGGCGCGCGAAAACGGATATGTGGAAACCATCTTCCACCGCAAGCGCTTCCTGCCCGACATCAACTCACGGAATGCCGTAGTACGCGGTTATGCAGAGCGCAATGCCATTAACGCTCCCATTCAGGGAAGTGCTGCCGACATTATCAAAGTAGCCATGTCGCTCATCTACCAGCGCCTTCAAAGTAACAATCTGAAAGCAAAGATGATTTTACAGGTCCATGACGAACTGAATTTCAGCGTTCCCGAGGCAGAAAAAGAGATTATACAAAAAATTGTAATCGAAGAGATGGAACGGGCATATCGCATGCTGGTACCCTTGAAAGCCGATTTCGGGTGGGGAAAGAACTGGCTGGAAGCGCACTAATCCGCTCGATAACTTTATTTAACTTACAATCAGAAAGCAACAGAAGCAATCGCTTTAAAATACAGTTTGCTCATCAGAATATCCGGCACCTTTGCTGCCGGATATTTTTTATTCACAAACCGCTCCAAAAAGAAAGCATATCATCCTTGTTGTTTTTGACAATTTGATAAAATATTAGTCATATATTTTATTTATGTCAATTATATGCGTACCTTTGCAGCGATTTTAAGAAATATATGATAGAAAATAGTAAGTAATACTCTAAAAAACATAAATCATGAAAACTTTAAAAACTTTGATTTTATTCTCTTTTCTTTTTGTGTGTGGAATGAATGCGTCAGCAGACAACAAAAGTAACCTTATTTACAATTCGGAAGAAGTAAATGGAATGAAAGTTGCCGAAACTGTTTACAAGATGGATGGCAGTACGCTTGCCAACTATATGAAGTACAATTATAAATACGATGACCAAAAGCGTATAACAGAAAGCGAAGCGTTGAAATGGAATGCCGTAAAAAACGCATGGACTCATGACATGTGCATCCGCTATGCCTATCAAGGTAAATCCATAACTACTACTTATTATAAATGGAGCAATAAGAAGAATACCTATATTCTTATCCCTGAAATGACAATAACAATGGATAATCCCAATATGTAATCCATTCATTTTCTCTCATAAAGATACTCTACTAATAATAACCCAAAACCTTTTCATAAACTGAAGAGCCGGAATGTATTTGTTCCGGCTCTTTTTGTATTTTTGCTTTCCAGTAAAAACATAGAAGCATGATACCTCAAAACCTTATCCACTACATCGAAACGGAGATTATCCCCCGATACGAACACTTCGACAAGGCACACAACCGTTCGCATGTACAAACAGTCATTAACGAAAGCCTCGCTCTTGCCAAGCTCTACCCCCAGGCAGACGAACGTCTTGTCTACACCATAGCAGCCTATCACGACACAGGGCTTTGCCGCGACCGCGCCACGCATCACCTTGTTTCGGGAGAAATCATAGCCGCCGACAGCAACCTTCTGCAATGGTTCGGCAAAGAGGAGATAGCAATCATGCGGGAAGCCGTGGAAGACCACCGGGCATCCAGCAACCATGAGCCGCGCAGCATCTACGGCAAAATCGTGGCCGAAGCCGACCGTATCATCGACACAGACACCACCCTGCGCCGTACCGTACAGTACGGACTGAAACAAAATCCTGCGGCGGACGAAGCATGGCACTACCAACGTTTTCACAAACATCTGATGGAAAAGTACGCACCCGGCGGCTACCTTAAACTTTGGCTTCCCGACTCAAAGAACGCCGAAAGGCTGAAAGAACTGCAAAGCATCATAGCGGATGAGGTGCGTCTGAAAAGCATTTTTCACCGCATGTTCGAAGAAGAGAAAAGATAAAAGACTATCTTTGCAGCCAATTAATTGAATAATAATTAAAAAACAAGATATATTTATGGCATTAAAAGCAGGTATAGTGGGACTGCCCAACGTAGGGAAATCCACTCTTTTCAACTGTCTGTCCAGTGCAAAGGCACAGGCGGCAAACTTTCCTTTTTGTACTATCGACGCCCAAATGGGTCAGGTGTCCGTGCCTGACGAGCGACTGACCAAACTTGCCGAAATCGTTCATCCGGGACGCATCGTACCCGCCGTATGCGACATTGTCGATATTGCCGGACTGGTGAAAGGCGCCAGCAAAGGTGAAGGACTGGGCAACCAGTTTCTGGGCAACATCCGCGAGTGCGACGCCATTATCCATGTGCTGCGTTGCTTCGACAACGGCAACATCGTACACGTGGACGGAAGCGTAGATCCGGTGCGCGACAAGGAAATCATCGATACCGAACTCCAGCTCAAGGACCTCGATACGGTAGAAAACCGCATCAAGCGTGTAGAGAAGATAGCCAAAGTTGGCGGAGATAAAATGGCGAAAGTAGAGTACGAACTCCTGCTCCGCTACAAAGATGCATTGGAACAGGGACAGAGTGCCCGCACCGTAATACCTCAGAACGATGACGAGGAGCAATGCGCCAAACAGATGTTCCTGCTCACCACGAAACCGGTACTCTACGTCTGCAACGTAGACGACACCAGCGCCGCCACCGGCAACCAATACGTAGAGCAGGTGCGCGAGGCTATCAAAGACGAAGATGCCCAGCTCATCATCATCTCCGCACAGACCGAAGCCGACATCGCCGAACTGGAAACTTACGAAGAAAAGCAGATGTTCCTCGAAGACCTCGGCCTGAAAGAAAGCGGTTGCAACCGGTTGATTAAAGCTATCTACAGCCTGCTGAACCTCGAAACCTTCATCACCGCCGGCGAAATGGAAGTAAAGGCATGGACCTACCGCAAAGGCTGGAAAGCCCCGCAATGCGCCGGTGTTATCCACACCGACTTCGAGAAAGGATTTATCCGTGCAGAAGTCATCAAGTACGAAGACTACATTAAGTATGGCAGTGAAGCCGCCGTGCGCGAAGCCGGAAAACTGGGCGTGGAAGGCAAGGAATACGTGGTGCAGGACGGAGACATCATGCACTTCCGCTTCAACGTATAAAAATAACAGGAAGAGGGTATGTCGAAATGAATGACAAACTATATGTTTTGGGCAGGGCCAATGATGTAGCAATCAAAAATTTCGACATCCTCAATCATAAAGCTGAATTCGGCATTTCGAGACAATTCAATAATCATCCTTTTTACTCCTAAAATTTATGGAACAGCAAGGAGAAATAGTACTTTATCAGCCAGAAACAACCTTCAAGCTCGAAGTGCGATTAGAAAACGAAACAGTTTGGCTCACGCAAGCACAAATTGCAGAATTATTCGGTACCGGCAGACAAGCCATTACCAAACATCTGAAAAATATCTTCAACAGCAATGAATTGGAAGAAAATTCAGTATGTTCCATTTTGGAACTAACTGCTGCGGACGGCAAAACCTATAAAACCAAGATATATAATCTTGATGCGATTTTATCCGTAGGATATCGTGTCAATAGTAAAAATGCAACCTCTTTCAGATGTTGGGCAAACAAAATATTAAAAGAATACCTGCTGAGAGGATATTCGATTAATAAACGGCTAAACAACATCGAGCAAAGAATAAACAATGATTTACCGAAACACGAACAACGTATCGGGCAAATAGAAGAAAAAATAGATTTCTTTGTCCGTACCGCCCTTCCACCCGTAGAAGGTATCTTTTTTGAAGGACAAATCTTCGATGCCTATGTTTTCGCCTCTAATCTGATAAAATCAGCCCAAAAGACAATTGTTCTCATTGACAATTATATTGATGAAAATACCCTTATGATACTTAGTAAGAGAAATGAAAAAGTGGAAGCTACTGTATATACAGCCAAACTCACCAAACAGTTGCAATTGGACCTGCAACGACACAATGCTGAATATCCGGCAATAGCCATCCATGAATACAAGCAGTCTCATGACCGTTTCCTCATCATAGACTCCGAAGTTTTCCACATAGGGGCTTCCTTGAAAGATCTTGGAAAAAAATGGTTTGCTTTTTCAAAACTGCATTTCTCCCCGCAAGAACTGATTGAGAGGATGCTGACAGAAATACAGAAATAATTAATCTTCTAAAGATACGCTACAAATGAAAAATAACAACCTGAAGTATCTCATTGCAGGAACCGGCGGCGTAGGCGGTTCAATAGCCGCATTTCTCGCTCTCGCCGGAAAGGATGTCACCTGTATTGCCCGTGGCGGACATCTTGCCGCCTTACGTGAAAACGGATTGAAGTTACATTCCGATTTAAAAGGCGAGCATACATTGGCCGTTCCGGCTTATACGGCAGAGGAATATGCCGCCCTCGCCTCTTCGGCGGACGCTTACAAGGCAGACGTTATTTTCGTATGCGTCAAAGGGTATTCCGTAGATTCCATTACGGAATTAATCAGGCACGCCGCACACAAGGACACGGTAGTAATCCCCATCCTGAACGTCTATGGCACAGGTCCGCGCATCCAGCGGCTGGTTCCCGGCGTCACGGTACTGGACGGCTGCATCTACATCGTAGGATTCGTATCCGGCAAAGGCGAAATCACGCAAATGGGCAAGATATTCCGGTTGGTTTACGGGGCACACAAAGACACCATTGTTTCCCGTGAAACATTGGCAGCCATACAGCGGGATTTGCAGGAAAGCGGCATCAAGGCCGACATATCTTCCGACATCAACCGCGACACCTTCGTCAAATGGTCTTTCATCTCGGCCATGGCCGTTACCGGAGCTTACTACGACGTGCCTATGGGCGAAGTGCAGAAGCCCGGCAAAGTACGCGACACCTTCATCGGGCTTTCGCAGGAAAGCGCGGCCTTGGGGCGGAAACTGGGCATCGGGTTCGAGGAAGATATCGTAGCGTACAACCTCAAGGTAATCGACAAGCTTGCCCCCGAAAGCACCGCTTCCATGCAAAAAGACATGGCGCGCGGCCACCAAAGCGAAGTGCAGGGATTGCTTTTCGACATGATTGCGGCAGCCGAAGAACAGAATATCGACATCCCTACATACAGAATGGTAGCGGAGAAATTCAAATAATTTTATACCTTTGCCTCACCATCTTATACAGTTTCCGTCTTCCGGAGCGTAGCGCAGAACCTCTTCCGTGCAATACACAAAAAGAGCAGATTCTGCGCTACGTTCCGAAGGACGAAAACAAAGATATAAACTAACTTAAATTGCTTATGAATATGCTGACTCTCCTCTCTATCAACTGGAATCCCAACCCGGAACTGTTCAACCTTTTCGGCAGCCTTCCAATCCGGTATTACGGCCTGTTATGGGTGGTAGGCATCGCTCTTGCCTACGTAATAGTACACCGCCAGTACCACGACCGGAAAATCGACGAAAAGACATTCGAACCGTTGTTCTTCTACTGCTTCTTCGGCATCCTGGTAGGAGCGAGACTGGGGCACTGTCTGTTCTACCAGCCGGATTATTACCTGAATCACTTCTGGGAAATGATACTTCCCGTGAAGTTCCTGCCGGACGGCGGCTGGAAGTTTACCGGTTACGAAGGGCTTGCCAGTCACGGCGGTACGCTGGGACTGATTATCGCCCTCTGGATGTACTGCCGCAAAACCAAGATGCACTATATGGATGTGCTGGACATGATAGCCGTAGCCACACCTGTCACCGCCTGTTGCATCCGCCTTGCCAACCTGATGAACTCCGAGATTATCGGCAAGCCGGCCGATGTGCCCTGGGCTTTCGTCTTTGAACGGGTGGATATGCTGCCCCGCCATCCGGCACAGCTCTACGAGGCAATCGCCTACTTCATCTTCTTTCTGGGCATGGTCTACCTGTACAGGCGCGGACAAAAGCAGCAGGAAAACAAGCTCGAAACGGACTTCAGCACCACCAAAGCCAAGTCCACCGCAGTGCAAACCGGCGCTACCCTACCCTACCACCGCGGTTTCTTCTTCGGCCTCTGCCTGACTGAAATATTCGTATTCCGCTTCTTCATCGAGTTCCTGAAAGAGGATCAGGTGGATTTTGAAAGCGCAATGACGCTGAATATGGGGCAATGGCTCAGCATTCCGTTCATACTTATCGGAGTGTACTTCATGTGTTTCCACGGCAAGAAAACGGCAGGAAAATAAGAACTCCGCAACAATAAAAAAGTATCAAGGCATGAAACCGACAGTTCCACCTAAGGAAACTGAAAGTTCCATGCCTTGATATTTCTTGTTCCGCTACGTGAAACAAAGAGTTTCTCACGGGGAAACAAACCGTTCCCTCAGGAGAAATTTTTGTTTCATTCTTTGAAACCCGACTTACATCGCAGGTTACTTTCCTTTGACTATCCGCTTGATGTCATTCAGCTTGTTCAGCGCTTCGAGCGGTGTCAGGTTGTTCACATCCAGGTTCAGTATCTCGTCGCGTATCTGGCACAACACCGGGTCGTCGAGCTGGAAGAAACTGAGCTGCATGCCGCCGCGCGTCTCTCCCACTTCAACCATCGGCTTGGCCGCGATGCCTTGCTGGCGGTTGTCCTTTTCAAGCTGTTTCAATATATCACCGGCGCGTTTCACGATACTTTTGGGCATACCCGCCATTTTGGCTACATGGATACCGAAGGAGTGCTCACTGCCGCCGCGTTCCAATTTGCGCAGGAAAATGACCTTATTGTCGACTTCCTTCACCGACACGTTATAGTTCTTGATACGCTTGAAGGACTTTTCCATCTCATTCAGTTCATGGTAGTGCGTGGCGAAGAGCGTGCGCGCTTTGGCGCGCGGATGTTCGTGGATATACTCCACAATGGCCCACGCAATGGAAATACCGTCGTAAGTAGAAGTACCGCGCCCCAATTCGTCGAAGAGCACCAGACTGCGGGAAGAAAGGTTGTTCAATATGTCCGCCGCCTCGTTCATCTCCACCATAAACGTAGACTCGCCTACGGAGATGTTATCGCTGGCTCCCACACGGGTAAATATCTTGTCCACCAAACCGATATGCGCGCTTTCGGCCGGAACAAAGCTACCGATTTGCGCCATAAGCGTAATCAAAGCGGTCTGACGGAGCAACGCCGACTTACCCGCCATATTGGGACCGGTAATGATGATTATCTGCTGCGTGCTGCTGTCCAGCATTACATCGTTCGCTATGTACTTCTCGCCTATCGGAAGCTGCTTTTCGATGACCGGATGACGTCCCTGGCGTATTTCCAGCACCTCGTCGTCGGAGATTACGGGACGGATATAATTGTTTTCGCGGGCCGCGGTGGCAAAGGAAAGCAGACAGTCCAGACGCGCTATCTGGTTCGCATCAATCTGAATGGCGGAAATGAACTCGTTCAGCGATTGTACCAGCTCTGTGTAAAGCTGTGTTTCCAGTACCAGTATTTTGTCTTCGGCGCCGAGTATCTTCTCTTCGTACTCTTTCAATTCCTGCGTAATGTAGCGTTCGGCATTGACCAGCGTCTGCTTGCGAATCCATTCTTGCGGCACTTTATCTTTGTGCACATTGCGCACTTCGATATAGTAACCGAACACATTGTTATAACCTATCTTCAAGCTGGGAATCCCCGTCTGTTCGCTCTCCCGCTGCTGTACCTTCAAAAGATAGTCCTTACCGGAATAAGCTATCTGACGCAACTCGTCCAGCTCGGCATTCACGCCGGATTTTATCACGCCGCCTTTATTGATGAGCAACGGGGGATCGTTGTTGATTTCCTTATCGATGCGGTCACGAATGGCGCGGCAGATGTCCAGTTGCCCACCAATGTGGTTCAGACTGGCGTTATCGGCATCCATACAGGCTTCCTTAATAGGCTCGATTGCCTGCAAGGCTACTTTCAAGGCAACCACCTCACGGGGAGAGACACGCCCCACGGCTACTTTGGAGATGATACGTTCCAGGTCACCTATCAAATGCAACTGCTCTTCAATCAGTTCCTTGAAGTCGGGTTGGCGGAAGAAATACTCCACTACGTTCAATCGCTCATTAATGGGCTGCACATCTTTCAGGGGGAACACCATCCAGCGCTTCAACAGACGGGCTCCCATCGGACTGATAGTTTTGTCTATCACGTTCAACAGGCTGCTGCCGCCGTCGTTCATACTGCCCATCAGCTCCAGGCTGCGCACCGTAAACTTATCCAGGCGGACGTATTTGTCTTCTTCTATGCGCGCCAGCGAAGTGATATGCCCTATCTGCGTATGCTGCGTCAGAATGAGGTACTGCAAGACAGCCCCCGAAGCAATGATACCGTTCTTGAGGTGTTCCACGCCGAATCCTTTCAAATTCTTTACTTCAAAGTGTTTCAGCAGCTTCTCGCGGGCGGTGGTTTCCGTAAATACCCAGTCTTCCAGCTCGAATGTAAAGAACTTGCTGCCGAAGTTACCCTCAAACATTCCCCGACGGCCACGTTCAAAAAGCACTTCTTTCGGAGCAAAGTTATTCAACAGCTTGTCCACATAGTCGAAAGGCCCTTCGGCGGTCAGGAACTCACCCGTAGAGATGTCCAGAAATGCCACGCCGCAAGCGCCTTTACCGAAGTGAACGGCGGCAAGGAAGTTGTTTTCCCGGTAATTCAGTACGTTGTCGTTAATGGACACACCCGGTGTTACCAACTCGGTGATACCGCGTTTCACCAGTTTCTTGGTGAGCTTCGGGTCTTCCAGCTGGTCGCAAATGGCTACGCGCTTGCCTGCACGTATCAGCTTGGGCAGATACGTATCGAGCGCATGA
Organism: Bacteroides sp. NSJ-48; assembly: GCF_014287405.1. Classification (NCBI taxonomy): domain Bacteria; kingdom Pseudomonadati; phylum Bacteroidota; class Bacteroidia; order Bacteroidales; family Bacteroidaceae; genus Bacteroides; species Bacteroides sp. NSJ-48. The sequence continues at coordinate 41,538 of NZ_JACOOD010000023.1, forward strand.
TGAGGAAAACCGGCCATTTCAATCGTTTTCCCTTTGCCATTGGCACGCTTTGTCAGGGTAATGCCTAAAATTTCAGAAGCTACAATAGCATCGGTGGAATAAGTCTCATAGAAGTCGCCACAACGAAACAGCATGACGGCATCGGGATGTTTCGCCTTCAAATCAAGGAACTGTTTCATCATCGGGGTAAGGACAATATCTTCGTTCACAGCGGTATCTGTTTAGAGTTTTAATGTAATTTGATTAAGCAGGACAAAGATAATCCTTTTTTAGAAAATACGTATGTAGAGGGTTTAAATCCTTAGTAAGCCTTAACAAAGTGGGTATTTTTGCTAAAACGTGTTATAAAACACACTTTTTTATTTGTTTTATTTGGAGATTTCCCAAAAGTCCGTACCTTTGCAATGTGTTTTTCATAGTATTAGATTTAAGGTTAACAAAGGTTGGAGTACAGCGGTACTCCTTTTTTTATGCCTGTATGTCTCATTTCACACTTGCCAGCATCAAAGTAGCGTCATTGTGATTCAGTTCGTAAACGCTGGTTTCAATATTATCATTGTAAGCATTGTCCTTGGAGTTCCAACGGGCATAGCTCAAAGAAACCTCATCACCCGTATATTCGATATTCAGCTTAAAGTAAGGAACCCACGCTTCTTTTACACTGTCCCATTTGGAAGCTTCTTTGCTGATTACACGACTCTCATTGTCATAGCCATAAGTATAACGCAGGTGACGGAATAAATAACCATCCTCATTACGGAAGATTGTCCGGGCTGTTACCAGTTCGCCGCTCATTTCCTCGTTCTTTACGTAATCCGTAGGATTCATTGCATTCGCAGAGAAGTTTAATACGCTTGCCATTACTACGCTACCATTACCACTGCCTTAAGAATTACATTTGTCTTCATAATCGTTATGTTTTTATTGTTATTATTAGTTTGAGTTATTCAGGCTTTCTTTGCCGAGCGCCTTCGGCTATATATAGTCAATTGCTGTGCCAAACTTATAAACAACTGAAAATCAACGATTATCTAAAACAAAGCTGTGTTCATTTCCGAACAACTGTCCGCGCAAAAGCGAACATTATAAAAAATGCAACTGCCGAAAAATATCTTTCGACAATAACGTATTCAAAAACAGATTTGAAGTTATCTATTCTTTCGAATAGATAACTTCAACTTTAACTCCTGTGGAGCATTTTATGGCAGGAACCTCGACCGTAGTACATCTTTTATCTTTGTCATAAACATACGATACAGCAGTATTACCGTTCACCTTTACGGATACGGGTGCGGCAGTATCAAATATCCGCAACGTATATGAACGTACAGACGCGCCACCCTTATAATTACCCCGACGTGCAGAAATAATATACTTACCTCTATTTCCATCAGCTATTTGTTTCAGAGCTGTTGTAGAGTACATAGTGGCATAATCACTATTATTTCCACTGTCTTCATATAAAGAACTTTCACCATCAGAACCGGCTACAATATTCAGGATTAGATTATCCGGACGTTCGGTAACATTCATTACAGTAGGAGGGTTGTAGGGTATGATAGCCCCTTGTCTGAAAAAATAGGGTATTTGCTCGTGTGTGAAATTCATAACCTTTTTACACGGTCCCTCAATAAGTTCATTGGTAGATACGCTCCACCATTTTCCTTCAGGAAACCAGATTTCCTTGGCACTGATACCATCAACAGCAGCTTCAGTAATAGGAACTACAAGGATATCATCACCGAAAAAATACTCGTTCTCATAGACATAAGCTTCCTCACTATCCGGATATTCATAATACAGAGGACGGCAAACAGATATACCGGTATCATAAGCTTTACGGGCCATAGTGTAGAGATAGGGAAAAAGCGAGTAGCGAAGCCGTACCGCCTCAAGCATCGTCGGAAAATTATCAAACTTCCAAATTCGACGTTCTATGCGTGCATCGTTTGTCGCATGTGTACGGAAAATCGGTGTAAACACTCCGAATTGTATCCAACGAAGTACAAGTTCCGGATCATTTACAATACTCTCATCTGTGAACGCATGTCCGCCAAGATCGTGCCCCCAATAGCCATACCCTACATTCGAAGCTGTAGCCGTAAAATAAGGTTGGAAGCCAAGAGTCTGAAAGTTTATAAGAGCATCGCCCGAAAAACCAATCTGATAACGATGGCTGCCCAAGCCTCCCCAACGGTGGAAAATTACAGGTCTGCGGTCTGTACGTTTTCTCACCATATCGTTAAAGAATATATGATTGCACCAGAATGTTTCACTCAATCCGTAAGTATCATTGCTTGTAAGATGTTGCTGCCAGTCAATCCACCAGAAGTCAACTCCCTCACTTTCGTGATTACGGATGATATTTTTAAAGAATGATTTTGTAAAATCCGTATAGTCAATGCTCCAAGAGATATTATCTTTTTTGTCGTTAAGATACTTACCGTTAAGTTCCGAGTTCATTGCCGCGAAATAGACAGGCGATTCATTCTTGTTTATACCGTCGGCAGGATGAAGATTAAGGGCAATCTTAAAATTATTATCATGGATATCCCGGAGCAAGCCCTTAGGATTCGGAATCAGATTGGTATTCCACGACCATCCTGTCCAACCACCTTTATCTCCGGATTGTCCATTTCCTACGTTCCAGTGCCAATCCATATCCAGAATCATTACATCGGCAGGAATCTTATTATCCTCGATTTCAGACATAATCCGGCGGTAGTCATCTGCCGAATAAGCAGAGTATTTGCTATACCAATATCCGAATACATAATCGGGCGGCAATGGTATCTTACCCGCAATTTTAGTGTAGTCGGAAATAGCTTTCTTATAATCATTACCATAACCCAGATAATAGATGTCAAGAGCATCCGTATCGGAGCGTTCCGCCCACCAGTCAAACTCCATATCCGCATTGGGCCGGAGAGCATAAGAACGCCCACCGTCAGAGCGTATGGCAGCCCATGAATCGTCTATGACAGCCCATCCGGAACGTGATATCAATCCGTTCTCCATTTCGGCACGCTTATTATCTCCATTACTTCCGTCAAGAGTGCGGCAGGTACCTTTAAGATTCAACGAATCTGATTTACCGGGATACCACACAGACTCACATCCATTGTTATCGATAGTTATGGTCAGATTTTCAGGAGACGCAGGAGTTGTCACCGGATTTGTACTTTTGCGATATTTCAACCTTACCTTATCGGTAACTATATACAAATACGTATTGTCTTCCCTCTTCCTGAAACGTGGCACCTTCAGCCTACGATTGGTTACGGTAAACGTAGCTTGGTCCTCAAATATACCTTTAGCACTGTATTCAATACGAATCATTTCCGGTGTAAGAACAGTGAAGCGCGCTTTTCCGCAAATCACCACCGCTTCAGGATTGGCAACCGGATTATTATCGGACGCTGAAGTCTTTGCGGTTGCCAGCATTAGTAGGGCAACTAAACAAATAATTGTTTTCCCCTTTTTAAAATTCAAAAGAAACCCTTGTTGCAAGGGTTTCTTTTGAGAAGAAGATTTCTTAAGTCCATTCATTGGGCATTCAATGTTTCAATTAAAATATTATTTCAGATTCTTCACTCCTTTCATTGCAGCCTTATCCGTAACTTCCATGATACTGATAGCATAACCGCCACCCGGCGCTGCTTTCATTTTCAATACAGATTTGGCCGACACAATTCCTTTCCGAATGGTATAAGCTTGAGGATTAGTTCGATAATGGGCATCCTTACTGTCTTCATAGACAGTGGCAATATACTTCTTATCCTTATCAAGGAAGTCCAACTTCAATGCTGAAATATGACCGTCCTCGTTACTGGTGCAGCCTACAAACCAATTATCCGTTCCCTTAGCCTTACGGGCAACCACAATATAACGTCCCGGTTCGGCTTCAAGATAACGGCTTTCATCCCAATCTACCGCTACATCCTTGATGAACTGAAAAGCATCCATAAAACGTTCGTAATTCTCCGGAAGGTCGGCAGCCATTTGCAAAGGGCTATACATAGTGACATACAATGCCAGTTGACGCGCAAGGGTGGAGTTTACATGAGAATGACTATTGGGATTCAATTTATTCATATCCATTTCGAAAATACCAGGGGTATAATCCATCGGGCCGCCTTGCAGACGAGTAAACGGAAGCACAGTGGTATGAAAAGGTTTGTTACCGGCAAAAGCCTCGTATTCCGTACCTCTGGCAGACTCATTACCAATCAGGTTTGGATACGTGCGGCAAAGTCCCGTAGGACGTACTGCCTCATGGGCATTAACCATGATACGATGCTTCGCAGCTTCAGTCACAGCATACAGATAATGATTATTAAGCCACTGTCCGTAATGATGTTCTCCGCGGGGAATCATATTCCCCACATAACCACTCTTGACCGAGTTATATCCATATTTATTCATCAGCTGATAAGCCGCTTCCATATGCCGTTCGTAGTTACGTACAGAGGATGATGTTTCGTGGTGCATCATCAGTTTCACCCCTTTTGAATGAGCATATTCATTCAGCATTTTAATATCAAAATCGGGATAAGGAGTTTGGAAGTCGAAAACATAATCTTTAGAATTGCCAAACCAATCTTCCCAACCAATATTCCAGCCTTCCACCAATACTTGGTCGAAGCCATGTTCGGCGGCAAAATCAATATACTTCTTTACATTAGCATTGTTAGCCGGATGAACCCCGTTGGGTTTCACCCCGGTATAATCCGTTTCATCGAGTTTCACCGAAGGAATATCCCAAGTATACGCCCATGGCTTTCCACCGGCAATCATTTCCCACCACACACCGATGTACTTCACCGGCTTAATCCAAGAAGTATCTTCATATTTACAAGGCTCATTCAGGTTAAGAATAAGATTCGATGCCAATATCTTCCGTGCGTCGTCACTCACCATCACCGTACGCCAAGGAGTATGGCAAGGACTCTGCATATATGCTTTGTTTCCTACCGCATCCGGAGTCAGCCATGATTCGAATATTAAATTCTTATCATCCAGATTAAGATGCATGCATGAATAATCAACCAACGCAGCCTCGTGCAAATTGATATAAAGTCCTTCGGCCGTTTTCATCTGAAGGGAAGTCTGCACACCGGTAGGCGAGAAAACAGTCTGCGAAGCATTACCGCTGACAGCGCCTTGCAGCAACCCGCGGATTTCGGAAAGTTTAGACTCCGTATAATCATATTCTTGTGTATCATAATCTCCCGGAATCCACCATGCAGTATGGTCACCGCTCATGGCAAACTGCGAATGTTCCTCCCTGACAACGAAATAGACTAAATTCCTCTGCTGAGGGAATTCGTAACGAAAGCCTATCCCATCGTCGTACACGCGGAAACGAAGATTCATAAAACGGCCGGTCGATGTTTGCTTCAGTTCCACCAGCAGTTCGTTATAATAATTACGTATATCCTTATTCTCTCCCCACACCGGTTGCCAAGTTTCATCGAACGAAGATGTAGAGGTATTTACTACTTCAAATCCCTCCTGCAAGCTTTCCTGCCCGTTCAGTTCAAGGCCCAAGGTACTGGGATTGATAACCTGAGATTTCTTGTATTGTAAAGAATAAGAGGGTTTGCCTTTTTCTTGCAGTTCAAAAGAAAGATGGACATTATTGTCCGGAGAAACCTGTTGGTAAACCTTGGTAGCATTCTGCGCTTGCACCGTCAGTGCCATAAACAACGCACAAGTTACCAATACTATCATTTGAAAAGTTTGTTTCATATTCAAAAGTACCTGTTTAAGTAAATAATAAATAAATCTGTATGATTTATCTGAATTCATATCACTAACTGACAGTTTGTATAACCTATATCTATTCCTTGATTATACCTCCCCGCCCCTTTACTATATGAGCCTTTATTAAAAGGCTTTTAATAGTACAAAAAATATCCTCATTCATAGATTATTCCGTTAATATAGACATGTATTTATGAATGAGGATATAAGCTTTTTATAAAATCCTGAAAACTTTTATTTCACCCTGTTGATTCAGTTGTTGCTGATTATAATTTCTCTGCGGTTAATGTTACATTTTCCAATTCGGAAGTATTCAGAGTGAGTTTATAAGTACCGGTTTGGGCTTCAGTTACTTGCCATTTGTAATCTCTACCATTCTCCTGACGACAATCTACATTCATGTTACTTCCTATTGCAAATGGAGTATTTGCCTCAGGAGCATAATAATCATCATTAGTATTAGTATATTCTATTTTGGAGAGTATTTTAAAGTCACCCTCATGCAAGTTGATTATCAATTCATATTTATCGTTATCTATCTTTGTAAAATAGGGAGCTCTTTTCAAATCATAACCATTGTTTTGATTTTCACCCTCTTCCACTGATAAAACACTTCCAACCAAATAAACAACATCTAACTTTTCCACTTCTACTTTCATAGTTTCCACATTAACAGTGACAGTATATGTACCTTTTTCTTTTATCACCCACTTATTATCACGTTTAATGGATTCATTATCATAATATATCACAGGATATGCATTCATTTCCACATTTAATTCTACTTCTTTATTAGTTGTTCCATTCATATTAGGCATTAATTGTACATCTCCAATAATACTTTGTTGAAGGAGAGCAAATTTTATTTCTTGGTTATCATCTTTTACATTTCCTGTCCAAGTAAAGGTTTTCCCATCTTCGCTTTTCATCATTTCATACGGCCGTCCCCAATCCGTGAAACCACTTGCCAAGTATAATCTATCAAATTTCAATGTTCCAGGAACTATTATATTATCATCACTTATATCACCATCGTCCCAATTCTTAATGCTTACTCCTGTAATACTTACATTTATATTTCCTGAAGGAGTTGTTTCAAATTTAACTTTATAAGTATACTTCTTACCAGCTTCAAATGTAGTACTGTTACTAATCGTCGCATTAAATATTTTTTCATTCAATTGAAATGTCAATTTACGATCTTCTGCACTATTGTTTTCTTCATTGGGTAACACAATAGCTTCTGTAAAACGATAATTACTCAAATTCCAATATTTCATAACTATGTCTTTTTTTTCACTCCCATCAGCAATCAACAACTTATCATTCAAAATATCATACTGAATATCAGTATATTGATTGCCTATTGCAGCATATATACCATCGGTATTGACATCACCTTCTATTTCAAAAAAAAGTTTAGTCAAACGATGTTTAAATCCAAGATTAATAATAGGAGTACTTTTACTTGCACCTTCTGCTTTTGCTGACATTAAATCTATACGTGGCTGCTCATCCTGATTAGCTAAATCCAACGATAATTTATTTTCAACTACATTTCCTTGCGGATAATAAGCCACTACATTCACAACATCATCACTTTCGGGAAAATAAGCCGTATTAGTTTCCCCGTCAGGAGAAAAATTACCATTGTTCTTATCAATTACTACATAACGATAATTACTTACATCACCTACTATGCTATTTTCTGCACTTACCATATACACACCGATAGCGTCCTTCTCATCCCAATAGTCATCTGCCGCACGTGTCATCAGCATATTGATATCACCATTTATTTGCAGTGGTACCCGTCTGCTATCCATTACCTGTTCTTCTATTTCATTGCTGCAACCTGCCATCATCAAAGCAGCCAGCATAACAAAACATGTGTTCTTTTTCATTGCTTAAGTCTTTAAAGTTCTTAATTATTTTAACCAATCTAAATCTCCTTTTTCTTCCACAACCCAATTTATGACATTACCGTTGAACCCACCTCTTCCTTCTATATCCAACGGCGTATTACCGCCTTCGTCAAGTTTAGACAATACTTCAGTAAGGTCGGTAGTTATTGTCTCAGTTGTTTCATCTTCTTTAGTTATCTCCACCGTCATTATCTGCCGCTGGGCTTTTTCTTGAGATACCCCCAATAGACGCACAGTACCTTTGAGCCGCATACTTGCCTCACCTTCTGCTACCGGTGACGCAGTAAAACTGACAGAAGCTTTAGCCACACTCAGCAGTTCACCGGTAGTTAGGTCTATACTCGAAACTACATTATCCAGCATACCTGTCACCGATTTAATACTCTCCACATCGGTATCCATTGTTATATTAACTTGACGTGTACGCTGTTGCATCTTTACAGTCAGCCGCAATGTATCTCCTGTCAAAGCAAGTAGTTCATCCTGTACTAAATCCTCCGAAACAGAAAACAAATCATCGGGATTACCTGTAACGACAGAACTTCCCTCACTCCTTGTAGCTACCGCATTCAGGGTAGCTATATTACCGTTAACACTAACTCCTTGCGGTTCATTATACGCCACCATGCCATAATCACTTGTGGAGAGCAATAAAAAACTATTTACATTACCGGTTACTTCCTGTGTTTCATTGCCTATACGCACCATATATTTCGCCGGTGCTGCCGAAGAACATTCCGACCAATCTGCCGTAAGTTTTACCACAGTCCGCGCTTTCTTCATCGGTGCCGGTAATTCGTCTTCGGCACAACTGCCCATCACGCATAGTCCTGCCAAGAGAAGTAAAGCATTGAATTTACATAATCCTATTCGTTTCATTTTTCAATAAATATTAGTTGGTAAACTTTTCATTTTCCTTAATTCTGCTTTATCTTGCACTTCTATCAAACTGATGGCATAGCCTCCACCCGAAGCCGCCCTAAGTTTCAGTTTGGTTTCGGAAGTAGCAATCCCTTTGCGAATAACATAAGCCTGCGGATTTTTCTTCCAATCGGCATCTTTTGCATCGGCATAAACAGTAGCGATATACTTCTTACCGGGAATCAAAAAATCAAGTTTAAGATTGGATACATGCCCATTCTCATCGGCCGTACAGCCTACAAACCAATTATTTGTACCTTTGGCACGTCGTGCTACAGTGATATAATCACCCGGTTCGGCTTCCAAATACCTGCTTTCATCCCAATCTACCGCCACATCCTTGATAAACTGGAATGCATCTATAAAACGTTCGTAATTCTCAGGCAAATCCGCAGCCATTTGGAGCGGACTATACATAGTACAATACAAAGCCAATTGACGGGCCAGTGTAGTACGTGCCTGCTGCTCCTTTTTATAACCGTTCTCGTAATAACTCAAATCTCCCTGAAAGATACCCGGAGTATAATCCATCGGTCCGCCCATTAAACGGGTAAAAGGTAAAATAGTAGTGTGATCCACCGGATTACCGCCCATTGATTCAAATTCGGTTCCACGGGCAGATTCCTGCGCCAACCAGTTTGGATAAGTACGGCACAACCCTGTAGGACGTACAGCTTCGTGACTGTTTACCATAATATTAAAATCCGCTGCGCGCTTTGCCACATGTATATAATGATTATTCATCCATTGCGAAGCATGATATTCGCAACGCGGAATTATAGGGCCTACATAACCCGTTTTTACTGCATTATAACCATGATTCACCATAAATTTGAAAGCATCATCCAATTGTCGTTCATAATCAGCGGCATTGGCAGACGTTTCATGATGCATCATTACACGCACCCCCTTTTCATGGGCATACCGTTGCAATTCATCTACATCGAAATCCGGATAGGGAGAAGTAAAACTAAACTGGCGATTTTTAGTATAAGCCGTCCAGTCTTCCCAACCTTCGTTCCATCCCTCCACCAATACGGCGGCAAAACCATGTTTGGCAGCAAAGTCAATATATCTTTTTACATTATCGGTATTGGCCGCATGACGCCCATTAGGAGTCAGTTTGCTATAATCGGTCACTCCCGGTTTTGCACGATTATAACTGCTGTATGCCCAATCTTTCCCTGTCCCGATAAACATCTCCCACCATACACCGATATATTTCATCGGCTTAATCCAAGATGTATCTGCATATCCGCAAGGCTCATTCAGATTCAGAATCAGCTTACTGGCAAGGATATTCCTTGCGTCATCACTTACTACCACTGTGCGCCAAGGTGAGAAGCAAGGGGTTTGCAAGAAACCTTTATCACCGTTTTTATCCGGTACTAAGCAGGCAGTCAAACAAAAAGACTTATCATTTACATTCAATTCCATAGCTGCGTAATCCACCAAAGCAGCTTCATGGATATTAATGTACAATCCGTTACTCCCTTTCAGCATCAGAGGCGTCTGTACTATCAAATCACCCGCCGATTTCGCTTCATACGACTTCATGGCCACGGATTGTTTAGACATCTCTTCACGTATCTGAGAAAGAGGAGCTGTGGTGTAAGTAAACTCATTAGTGTCATAATCACCCGGCATACAAAAAGCCGTATAATCATGCGCCAAATTGAACTGAGTCAGTTCCTCATTGATAACGAACTTATTCAAAGTAGGTTGTTCGGGAAACTCATAACGAAATCCCAAACCATCATTAAAGAGACGAAAACGTATATTCAACGTGCGCCCGCTGAAACCTTGTTCCAAGGTAAGCAGCATTTCGTTATAATGGTTACGGATAAGCGATTGCTCACCCCATACCGGTTTCCACGATTCGTCCAATGAATCCGTCTGTACCGATTTCACACTGAAATCGTTCATTAATCCGCGTTCATATTTAATATCCAATCCGAGACGACTCGGTGCAAGCACAGCTTTACCTTTATAAGAAAGTTCGTAATAGGGAATTCCCCTTTCTACTACTGTCTTCAGTAATAAATTACCGTCCGGTGAGAAAAGATTCTGCGCTTTCCCCACTGCTGCCAGAAGTAGAAATAACACTATATTAATTGTATTTTTCATATTTCTCTATCTATTCATAAGTGAGACAATCAGAGTTTGGTCAACCTCACAATCTTGCAGGCATGCGCCTCAAGTTCCACATTCAAGTTATCAGCTTCTCCTTCATCTGCATGTTTCCACAAGTCACGCACTTTCATCTTACCCTCAATACCTAAATCGGAGAATTTCACCGAACGAAACTGCTTGGAATCTTCGCGATTGAACAGGCCTATCACCCAGTCACCGTTTGTCATCTGTCCATACCATATCTGACTGTTCGTACTATTTAAAACATCGGATAAAGGTTTACCGGCAAAACCATCCTTATTCAAAGCCAGTATTTCTTCGTTCTGGCAAAACTTCAAATCTGAATTGGCAAAACTATCTCCCGGCACATCGGCAATCGCTACCGGACCGCCCGCCATGAGTTGCAGAGAAATGACACTTTCCTTTTCCGCATCGGAACCGAATGTATTCAAGCGGATAAAGTCACCGTCCATAATCATTTTACCACGTCCGGAGTATTTAGACCAGTGCGTAAAGCCATCGAACATATTGCCACAACTGGGCCAATCTTCAAATACTTTGCCGCGATCGGAATTAGACACATGATGCCAGCCACCGCTCCACGTATCACCAACGATACGCGCCATATTACCATACTCGCGCTCCAGAGCCGCGTCCTCATGCATATTGGGCATTACCAACGAAGTAAATACACCGTATTTCTTTGCAGCCTTACAAATATATTGCAGAGCAAGCTTATAATTCTCTCGTCCGTACCCTTTACCTTTTATGGCATTCATACCGCGGTCGTACCCGTTTTCATAATAACAAAGAAAGTCCATACGGATAAAGTCCACACCAAGATTCTTATAATATTTAAAGAAGCCGTCGATGTACTCCTCAGCGCCTTTATGACTTGCTACTACCCACCAGAAGCCATCGTCGGCGTCAGGATAAAGTACATTATCTTCACCTTGCTTATAACGCAAATCCTTGAAGGTAATATTATCAGTACCCTCTATAATGGTTTCTTCCGGACCATGTATCCACAAAGGATTGTCATAGACACCCAATTTCAGTCCCTTAGCCTTGCACATTTCCGAAAGTTTCTTCAGTTTTACCGATCCGTATTTCGTCATATATCCCATAGGATCGGGCTCGGAAGTACCATCCATCGCCATAAAACCATCTGTACAAATCATATTGTAACCATAAGGAAGCAGATTTTCCGCCACATAGTCGATTATATTCTGCCAGGAACCTTCAGACATATCAATAGCCTGTCCTTGCCCACCGGCATTGACCAATTCTTCATTTCTGCGCTCCAATTTCCAACAGTATTCATAGACACTCCAATAGAGAGGGGCATTATAAGTATGTATTCCTTCCGTATCAGCGTCATCACCGGGAGTTATCACGGGATCATCGGGAATCATATCCGGTGTCCAGCCTGTACCCTTATCCTCGCATCCTCCGAAAAAGAATGTCAATGCCATCAAAAACAGTTTCATATTCAAATTCTTTATCATATCATTATTTTTACCTGAATTTCTCAAACAAGACAATACTTGTTTTATTATACTTTCATTATCACTCAGATTTTGTCAGCCGTACAATCTTACAAGAACGCCCGGGAATCTTATAACTCAAAGAAGCTTCAGCTTCCCCCTCATCCTGATGTTTCCACAAATCACGCACTTTTACCTTGCCCTCAATGCCTATTTCAGAAAAATCGAGTGTACGGTCATATTCATTATCTTCTTTATTGAAAAAACCTACGATATAGTCTCCGTCGGACATCTGTCCGTACCATATTTGATTTTTTGCATTCCACAAATCATCCGACAAAGGTTTTCCTACAAATCCGTCTTTGTTCAAAGCCAGCAATTCTTCATTCTGATAAAACTTTAAATCACCGCTGACAATCGTATTATACTGATCGGCTACGGCAATCGGACCACCCGCCATCAGTTGCAAAGAAATCACGCTCTGTTTTTCACCTTCCGTATCAAATGTATTCAAACGGGTAAAATCAGCATCCAGCACTACCTTTCCCCTTCCCGCAATGTGCGACCAACTGATAAGGCCGGTAAACATATTAGAGGTAGACGGCCATCCATCGGGATTGAACCATGTAGGGCCATTGCTTGCAAAGTGTTGCCATCCGCCTTTCATTGTATCGGCATCTACCCGAATCATATTACCATATTTCTTCTCCAACTCCGCATCATTTTTCAGATTGGGCATCACAAGCGAAGTGAATACCTGATACTTTGTGGCGGCCTCGGAAATATACTTCAGCGCGAGTTCGTATTCTTCACGTCCATATCCTCTACCGGGCATTCCGCCAGCGCCATCTGCCGTTTCAAACAGACAGAGAAAGTCCATACGGATAAACTCTACTCCTATTTTCTTATAATATTTAAAGAAGCCATCAATAAACTCCTTAGCACCTTTATGGCTGGGAACTATCCAAGTAAAGACATCCCCTTTATCCGGATAAAGAACATCATCTTTGGCGGAATTGTACACTAAACTCCCCACTGTAATACCTTCCGTACCTTTTACTACCGTTTCATACGAGCAGTGTACCCATAACGGATTATCATAAACACCCAGTTTCAAACCTTTGGCCTTACATTTAGCTACTAAATCCGTCAGTTTTATACCGGCATAATGGGTCATATACCCACCCGGATCAATACCGGGATCGTTTGTCATTGACATAAAGCCGTCCGTACAAATCATACCGTAACCATAAGGCAGAAGATTCTCCGATACCCAATCAATATTCGCATCCCAAGTCACTTCAGGCATATTCGTATTACTACCGGCCTGTTCGGCTACCCAGGCATACTCATATACACTCCAATATAAAGGAGCGTTCAAACTGATAGGTGCATACACCTGTTCATCGTCATCATCATCAGACGGCAAATTCTCGTCAGGAATCATATCAGGCGTCCATCCGGTTCCTTCATCTTGGCATCCCCCAAAAAGGGATGCCACAATCAATAAAAATTGTATAATAAATATTTTTATCATAATTACCTGGTATTACGGTAGTTTTTCAAATTTAACTGTCATATCTATCACATTCAGAGATATCTTATATTTCCCGGCTTCATCCACTCTCCACTTATAGTCGTTCTCATCTGTATTATCAGGATAATTCTTACGTACCATTTTCAGCGCATTGGTAACTAAAGTACCATTTACCTCAGGCATCAAATAATCACACTCAAAACCTTCAGTATTACTCAGGGGAAATTTTATTTCTCCTAAGTCGAGATGTCCTTCCCATACAAACGTACCTTCCTTTTCATCCGGATTATACAGGAAAGCTATTTTAAATGGTGTATTCCATTTGGTTACAGTAGCGTCACCCGTCATCCAAACAGCTTTAATAGGAAGATTATCAGGTATTTCTATTTTCGGTTTCTTTTCAAATGTTATTTCCATCAGATAAGTATCCAAAATTATTTTATAACTGCCTGCCTGAGATTCCGTAATTTTCCATTGATAATCATGAGTTTCTACTTTTTCTTTCTCTACATACTCCATAGTATTATCACCGCCAGGCTCTGTATCATGCGTCTTCGGCATCAGATAAGGTATATTCCAATCCTCACGTAATTCCAACGGAAACTTTAAATGTCCTCCATATAAATCCCCTTCATAAACAAACTGTATATTATTAATTTTCGTCAATCCAACCGCATTCATAATAGTCCAACCTGCCGGAGTAGCATCACCTATCGCCCAAACTTTTTCATATTTATTTTCCGGATATTCACTTGCAATAGTTAATTTCTCCACATCGACAGTAATGAAATAATACCCTTCCGTATCTATGTGGAACAATGTTTCCGTACCATCATCCGTTTCATTATAAACCAATGTATTGTTATCGGCGCCTCTTGTATAAGAAGGTGTCAGACTTGTCCGGCTCTTTATGAACTTAAAGTCACCTTGCTTCAAATGTCCGCCCCATTCATATTTTTGTTCGGAAAGCACCTCATTCATTTTAAGCGATTTAGTTGCATCCATCCCTTCAACGGCGCTACCTACAATGAAAAGATCTCTCGCCGCAATATAATAACCTGTCACCGAAAACTGCACCTTGGATATTTCCGGTTTCATATATACACTGCCTCCTGAAACTTCAGCTATGATTTCTGCCTCTAACATGGCAGTTTCTCCCGTTGTTACCTTCCACCCGCTCAATAAAGCGTTCATCTCCTTGTGCGTATAACTGATACTTTGTACACCTTCCGGAATTTCTACTTTTGCGATGGAAGTCTCAAAGTTATTATCGGCCATATCCATCTTAAAATAATATGTGAGTTTCGTTCCTTCTCCGCGATTGGCAGCACTTCCCCATGTAAAGGATATTGCTTCTTCATTACCCAAATCCTGATTCAATACCACATCACTCGAAGAAACTTTCAGTCCCATCGTGTCTTGTGGGAAATCCAAAGTTATCCGCTCCGTTTCATCTTGACAGCCCATAATTACAAAGGGTAATGTCATTAGAATATTTTTTATCGCATTCTTCATAATAATCAATTGCATTTTTAACCGTTAATTCCAATAAGGGCTTTGAACAAGTTTATCATTCTTATCTATTTCCGACTGATGGATAGGGAACCAATAATAGGCTTTCTTGTATACCCGTTTCAGATAAGGCGTACGTACATAGAAAGAAGAATTATCTTTTCCGCTGAAATTCATTCCGTAGAAATCACCGTTCAATACATTTTCCGCTTCTTTCAAACGGCGAAGATCATCATAACGGATTCCTTCACAGCTCAATTCCACACGACGTTCGGCACGAATCAACTTGCGCATTTCCGCCTGGTCGTTCAAATCAACATGAATAAAATTATCATCCGTAGCACCTGTGGTATACTGACGAATGCCCGCACGTTCACGAATTTTATTCAGATAGACCAAAATGTCTCCATTACCCGGATCGGATTCGTTCAATGCTTCCGCATAATTCAGATAAGCCTCGCCCAAGCGATAGACAATACCCGGACGATACTTATAAGTACCCTGTTTTACATTTAAGTCCGGAGAGATTTTTTTACGTATCAAATAACCATTTTGCGGAGCATCATGGGTATGCGGATTGTCGGCACTTCCATTGAAAAAATTAAATACACGCTTCTCCTGTGTGAAATAAGAGTTATTATAGCTCACCGTAACATAAAAACGAGGCTCACGATGACAATACATATTATAAGTATTTTTCTTGCTTATCGCTCCTCCGTTCACTTCCGTATCCCACACTGTATTATCACGAGTTTCATCAGAAACAGAATAACCTGTTTCCACATATTCGGAATTATCATCATTGATAGGCAGACCGTTTTCCATAAAGAATGCATCCACCAACGACTGCGTAACGCCTAAGCCGCCGCTACCGCCACTGGCAGCCGGAGTAGCATGTTTTTCATATTCCCCATATTCCGAACCACCGGGACGTGCAAACAGAATTTCAGTATTCCCTTCATCATATCTTGTCAGGAAAAGATTTTGATAAGACATAAACGGGTCTATTGTACCATCATCATTCTTCTCCGTATACAATTTATGTCCGGCAGCTTCAGCGGCATCAATCAGTTCTTTACAAGCCTGCGCCGCATACGCCCATTTAGTCTTGTCGGCAGTAGTACTGAAAAGATTCTCGCCGTCCTTATTCTTATGATTTGCATAATCAGGATTTCCATTTACCAACGGACTGGCGGCAAAAAGTAACATACGGGCACGTACTGCAAGACACATGATAGAAGTAGCACGGCCGTATTTACGTGCTTCGGTATATTTGGCAGGAAGAATTTCGGCCACTTCCTTCAACTCTTTATCCACCCAATCCACCACTTCATAATAGGGGCGTTGTCCTTCCATTAAATCCGCCAAATTAAAGTCTGTCGGCGCTATATAGTTCGGTTTGAAAGGAACCGGACCATACGTATTTGACAGCAGATAATAATAATAAGCGATCATAAACCGCATCTCCGCTTTCATATACGTCACTTCAGTAGCACTGATTCCCTGATCGGGCAGCGGATGTACGTTTTCTATAAAAATATTAGCCTCGCGTATCAGCTGGGGCAACCGTGACCAATAGTTACCGTCCCAATCCGTAGAAGGTGTCCATTCGCCCAATAGCATCGGAATTACTTTCCAATCCCATTGCCGCCACCGTTCAGAGGCCGTCATATCATCACTGAGAATATCCCATCCTAATTTCCGCGCGTATCCCCAATAAGGATCCGGAACATGAGAATATACATTGGCAAGCCAACCCTCTGTACGGGTTTTATCTTCGAATACCATAGGGAGTGTCAGTTCCGTATCTGATTCTTTATCCAGATAATCGACGCATGAAGTCAAGAGTTGCATACCCAAAACTCCGGTTATAATATATTTAAATAGTTTCATAATATGATTGTATAGTTGGTTATCATTAAAAATTCAAGTCAAATCCCACCATCAAAGAGCGCATGGACGGATATTTCAAACCGTCGACGGTATCCAGTTCAGGATCCCAAAGTTTGAATTTGGAAAGATAGAACAGATTGTTACCGCTCACAAAGAAGCGGATGCTCTTGGCATGAATTTTACGCGTAACAGACTGAGGAATACTGTAACCCAATTCTATTGATTTCAGTCGCAAGAAACTCATATCTTTCTTCCACCAGGTAGAAGCACGGTTATTATTGGTATTCGTACTCTCTGATAGACGAGGCCAGAACACATCCTGCGAAGGATTCTTTTCTGTCCAGCAATCGGTATAATTATCGTATACATTACCCAATACGCCTTGTCCGCTCCCCGGAATAAAATAATCGGAACCACCGATAACGCGATACGCATCTGCAGAGCCCTGGAAGAAGAAGCTGAAATCCCATTGCTTGTAATTCAGGTTACCACCGAAACCGTATACCATACGCGGATCTTTTGTTCCGCCTATATATCCTTCATCCGCTTCCGTAATGACCCCATCATCATTCATATCGACATATTTGATATCTCCCGGACGTACCTCCGTTCCTAATTCAGGTTTCGGTATACCGGGTTTCAGTTCCCCGTTTATAAAATCATCTTCCGTAAAAAGGCGTTCTGCCTGCAATCCCCACAGGGTATTAATGGAGCGTCCCGTAATGGAACGGTAAGTTCCTTTGACCGATTCCGGCTCGTCTTTCTCCAATATCTCATTTTTAGCATAAGTGACAGTACCTCTCAGGCTCATTGCCCAATCATCATTGAACCGTTTGTTGTAAGTTACCGAAAGATCATATCCCTGATTATTCACTTTACCATAGTTGGCATACGGATTAGACACGAAACCTGCTTGGGTAGGGATGGTAGAACGTTGCATAAAAATACTGGTACGTTTTTCTTTAAAGAAATCCAGTTGTACATCCAACTCGTTCCACAACCCCAATTCAAGACCGATATTCATTTTAAGAGCTTTTTCCCAAGTCAGATCGGAAACCCCTACTTCACCTTCCTGAATACCTGTGTAATAGTTGCTATCGGTATATCCGAAATGATAACCGCTGGAATTACTGTTAATGGTAGTGATATATGCAAAACGACGACCGCCGATATTATCATTACCTACCGAACCGACAGAAGCTCTCAACTTCAATTTTGTAATGTCTTCCTGCAAATTCCTCATGAAGCTTTCTTCTGAAATCAACCAACCGATGGCTACGGAAGGGAAGAAACCGAAGCGCTTGCCTTTTGCAAAGTTCTCCGAACCGTTGTAACCGAAATTAAATTCACTGATATAACGGCGGTCGAAAGTATAAGAAAGACGACCGGCGATACCTTGTGTACGATTAGGTTGTACATCACCCCAGTCATAGCTACGCTGGTTGTATAAGAAAAGCGCATCGAGCGCATGTTTGTCAAAAGTACGGTTATATGTAACGGCAGCTTCCAGATAAGTACTTTGGTTTCCGTAATTGGCGTTACTTGAATGGTCTAAAAACTCACTACCATAACTCAAAATACTGTGCACCAATTCTCCTTCATCATTACGCGACTTGGCCACACTGTAATAATCAGGTTCCTTACCGCGAGTAACAAAATTCTCATTATATGTATCGAATGCAAACGTCACTTTCATTTTCAGCCCCGGAGTAATCATCTTTAAATTCTGTTCCAAAGAAAAAAGAGATTCCAGCTTACTTTTTCCACCGCGGTAATAACCGTTCTGCGTATTCATAGCCCACGGGTTTTTACGGGTATTGCTGACACGAGGAATGGTACCGTCCGAATAAACGGCAGGATGTACAAACGGCGGAGTCTCAAAAGCAGCTTGAAACAGTTCATCCGTACTACTTCTCGATTTACGAAGATTCTGTAAATAGCCTCCCACATTGAAACGTAAAAGCGTCGTTTTCGTCAAATCCAAATCCACATTGGCACGAATATTATAACGGTTCAGTTTGCTTTGCGTATCGTAAGGCAGTGTTTTATCAGACCCCATAATTCCGTTTTCATGGTAAAGAGAAGCTGTCAATGAATAGCGAAGTATTTCCGTACCGCCGGATACCGTCAGATTTGCACGCGTAGAATTAGCGTAATCCTTGGTTATCGCATCTATCCAGTCTACATCAGGATATAAATCTTTATCATATCCATAATAAGTCTTCAAAATCTGGTCTTTCGTAAACAGCCTTTTGTTCGGGTCGGACTGAAGCGTATTCAGCAAACTCATATATTCGGCAGCTCCTATGAACTGAGGAAGCTTTGTAGGAGCCTGAATAGATTGCTCCACACGTAAATTTACGGAAGGAGCAGATACCGAACCGCGTTTGGTATTAATCAAAATAACACCGTTGGCACCTCGCACACCATACATGGCGCTGGCCGACGCATCTTTCAATACCGAGAACGATTCTATTTCCGCCGGATCGATATCATTCAAACTACGCTCTACGCCATCTACCAAAACCAACGGAGACGTATTTCCGCTGAATGAAGATATACCACGAATCCAAAAATTTGAGTTATCATACCCGGGCTCTCCCGAAGGCTGTACGGCAATGACACCTGCCAGTTGTCCCGCCAGATTATTACTCATGGAACGGGATGAACCTACCTGTAATTTCGCAGGCTCCAAAGTTTGTACGGAACCGATAACCGAGAGTTTCTTCTGATTACCGTATCCCACAACTACCACTTCATCCAATGCTTCTACATCTTCCAATAAAGTAATATTAAAATTGATATTATTACCAACCGGAATTTCCTGAGTTTTAAATCCTACATAGGTGATGACAAGAATACTGCTTTTATCAGGTACTTCAATATAAAAATGACCGTCAATATCGGTAATAGTCCCCCCTGAAGAACCTTTTACCATAATATTTACACCCGGTAAAGTGTTTTTTTCTTTGTCGATGACAGTACCACTGACACGGATACCTTTTTGCTGCTCGATAGTCTCACTTTCGGAATATGGAGTCTCCGCATATAACGGAAATACATATACCCCGCAAAATAAAGAACCTACAAGCAGTGTTTTCTTTAAATTCATAGTAATTACATTTATTGGTTATTAAATGATATTATAATCAGTCCTTGTTATAATTCAAAGGCTGATGCAAAAATCATAAATTAATCTAATACAAATAAATATATAAGATTAAAATACAAAGATAGTTTACTATCAAATACCTGAAAATCAAATATTTGATAGTAAGATCAAGACATAAAAATATAAATGCCGTACAATACTTAAAAGGATGTAATCTGCATAATATTTTCTTCAAAATGCTCCGGATTCAGCGATTTCAGCCTTAACCGCGAGCGATAAGAATAGATGGTAGCTTTAGAATAGCGTAAAAAAGATGCAATGCGTTCACTATCGGTGATTCCCAAACGAATCAGAGCAAAGATACGCAGTTCCGTAGTCAGACGACCCTCTTCCTTAGGCACAATGGAGTCGTTTGCAGGTAACAATGAATTGAATGCTTTTACAAAAGACGGGAACAGGTGCAGGAAAGTTTCATCAAAGGTATTATAAAACGCTTCGAGTTCCTCTTCGATAATGACGGAAGATTTCAATGTTTTAAATAAATCCTCAAGTTTACCGGACGCCGCTTTTTTATTGAGCATTCTGCGGTAATTATCCATCTTGTCGATGTAAGAAGAACATTCCGTCATAAACTTGGTAATGTAAAGCTCCTTAATATTGTTAGCTTCCGAAAGCGACTGGTTCATATCCGACAATGCGTGATTGGTTTCATGGAGCTCTTTATTGGCAGATTGAAGTTGTTCGTTTACAGAATTAAGCTCCACATTCAACTGTCTTAACCGTTCATTGGCCTTGTTCAGCTCGCTTCTTGCCGCCGATAGTTTTTTTATTTGCCGCTGCACATAAATTACCAAACCGATAAGAAACACAGACAATATGCTGATACATGCCAATGCAATCATCATCTGTTTCTTTTCTTTCTTCGTTTTGACTTGATAGGCATTATCGATAATAGGCAATGTTTGTGTCACTTCAATAGTACGCAGGCGGGCATTACAGAATGTAGCATCATCCAACGAACGACGCATATAAATATATGCCCGGTTGATATCGCCTTCTTCATAGAGGATAGTGGCCAATCGGCGCAGCGAAATATATTCTTTTACTGCCCATTTCATATCAGCCATTGCAGAGACAATCAAGTATTTCTTTTCTTCTTCCCTGTTTCCTTGTCTTCTGTAAAAATCGGATATGGAGTAGGCCACATAGGCTACATCACGGTTATCAGGATCCAGTTGGCGGTAAAAATCGAGTAATATCTGCAATCCTTTGCTATAATCTCCCTGTTCCAACAATCTGTCAGCACGTATATAAACATCGGTAGAATCATTTTTCTGCATAATCGAATCTTTATAAAGCATGGCTTTTGCCCGATATTCCTTGCTTTGAGACTCGATAATGGTATACTTTACCATAGCTTCATACAGTGTATTGTAAATGAGGAAATAATACCTCTCCAGATATTCTGCCAGCGTAGCCCGGTTAATATTTTGTAAAATATCCGATGCTTCTTTATACATACCGCCCTGTATCAGCACATAAGCCATATTCAATCTTGAATCGTCAATGTAATCCTGGCGATTCATCTTATAGGCAGATACCAGTTTTTCCTGCGCATAATGAAGTGCGGAATCAACCACATAAGAAGAATATTCATTGAAAAGAAAGTTCTTCAACTGATAGCGTTCTTCTTCCGATGCGGTTTTGCGTAATTTTGATTTTACGTCAGAAATACGTCCCTCGCGAATATCAACATATTTCTGTTGTTCAGCCACTACTCTATCCAAATCTTCCAAAGAGGGAAAAGCGGTGTTTTGAGCCTGTCCAGCACAGAAATGTAACAATATCGATATGAAGAAGATGATTCTTTTCATTTTTATAGGTTTTTCAGCAACAAAGATATGAAATTTATTACATTCTTGGTGTTAATACCTCTTTCTATCTTCTTCCCGCGCAATACACTCCACCTAATATCAACATCGCACCCATGAGCGAGATTACGGTAAACCGTTCGTCAAGCAGTACGGCAGACCCTATCGATGTAAAAAGCGGATTTAAATAAATGTAGTTGGAAGCCCGTACCGTACCCAATTTTTTCAAAATCATATTCCATACCACAAAACAAATTAAAGAAGCCAGCACCCCTAAAAAAAGGAGATTCATCCAAACCGCCGGTTGCAAAAATCCGGAAAGAGAAAATTGCCAGGGACGAACAAGGAATACGGGAAGTATAGTCAGTACCCCATAAAAGAAAATCTTGCGGGTTATGAAAGCCGTACGGTAACGACCTGACATTTTTTTCATTATCAAACTGTAAAATGCCCAGGAAAAAGCGGCAAGCAAAGTCAGGAAATCGCCAAGGGGTGAAATCTTCAACACAAAATGGCCGTTATACACTACTAACGCCACCCCTACTAATGCAAGCAAAGAACCGCCTATCAGCGCAGCGGTGGCTTTCTCCCTTTTATAAATCAGCAAAGACAGAATAGTGGTGAGCAACGGAGCCGTGCAAACAATGAAAGCCACATTGGTAGCCAGTGTAATTTCCAATGCCGTATTTTCCGTCAGAAAGTAGAACGAGCCACCCGTAACGCCACCCGACAACAACCAAAGTTCATCCTTCCAATTATCGGCAAACAGTTTGCGCGGAGAGATAAACCAAATACCCAGATAAGCCATCAGAAAACGAAGCAAAAATATCTCTTGCGGAGAAAGTCCGTATCCTATCAATACCTTCGTAGAGATGAACGTCAGCCCCCATATCCCCACTACAAGAATGGCAATAATATGATAAATGTAATTTTTCTTCGCATTCATATACGACACGGATAAGTTGCCGGCAAAGATACGCTATTTCTATTTTCAATACAATGAAATAACACCTTTAATAAACGCCTTCGGAAAGAGGTTGTGTCAAAATGCTGACACAGCCTTTTTTTATGCGCAAAGCCCAGACTTTCTCAAGCCCGGGCTTTGTTATTACCCAAAGTTTTCGTATCTTTAGGCATAAAGTTTTTCGTTATGGCAAAGTTACATTTTCGTCCTTACATTCCCAACCAAACCGTTCTTTTTCCACAA
>NZ_JACOOD010000024.1:0-59391 GCF_014287405.1 Bacteroides sp. NSJ-48
TGGAAACATAGTGGTAATCGTTTAAATGTTATAATTCAGCACTATAAATTTAATACTTTTATCGCTATGTTTCTAATTATAAGTGAAATATATTTATTCTTATTTCGAACTCACGTTAATTTATTAATAGGCGTTTTAAGACTATAAATGAAATTATGAACTATAAGTACAAAAAAAACGGCAAATCACTGTGTGAAATGCCGTTTTTTTATGTCGTTTTAGGAACTTAATCAGGGTATGGGTCACCCAAATTCTCGAATATAAGCATTTGCTGCTTGGGCGACAGCCAGCGGTGATTGTAAGGAAGATAGCCGGTTTCTGCCAACAATGTTGCCAATTTTGTACATCTTTTGATGCTGCGTTGCAGACATCGCACTGCATTTTTGGGAGTAGCGCAACCGGGGAAATATATTTGCGCCAATTCAGAAAAGGAAGAAGTAGATTTTGCCATTTGCTAAGTTTTAGGTTAATGTTATCAATTGTACGATATGCAAATATACGAAATCAAGATACCCTTTGTCAAGTATTTCGGGCTTTAATTATGAAGTTTCTCCTTGAAAGTTTTCCTCTCTATATTCCGCTTGTTGTTTGTGGGGGAATTTTCTGATAACTTCTTCGGTGGAATTTAAGGGAACAAAATTAATTTCCCCGGAAAAGAAATGGCACAAAGGTCCGTTTCCATGTCCTATATGCAGGTCTTTACCATGATAAATTGCTTTGCTTATATAAACTTTGGCTTGACGGACAGCTTCTTCAAGTCCGTTGTTGCGGGCGGCAAAGGCAGCGATGGCGGAAGAAAGCGTGCATCCCGTACCGTGAAGGTTGCCGCTCTCTATTTTTTGCTGTTCGAACAGGCTGAAACGGCCGTTGTTGTACAGTACATCGCACATTGTATTGCCGGATAAGTGACCGCCCTTTACCAGTACGGCGCAGTGATAGCGGTTTGCTAATTCACAGGCGGCCAGTTTCATCTCCTCTATATCCGTAACGGGATTTGAAAGGAGCAGGGACGCTTCGCCCAAATTGGGGGTTATCAGGGAACAGAGAGGAAACAACTCCTCTTGAATGGTGCGCACGGTATCTTCCGTCATTAGCTTTCGCCCGCTGGTGGATACCATAACGGGGTCATAAACGACAAAACGAGGCCGGAATTTTTGCAAACACTCCGCTACGGTGTGCACGATAGCGGCATTGTGCACCATTCCTATCTTGATAGCGACAGGCTGCAAATCATCCATGACGGATGTTATCTGTGCACGGACAATGTCCGGTGGGATAGGGCATACAGCCTGAACCCCCATTGTGTTTTGTGCCGTAACGGCAGTAATGACAGAGGCAGCATATCCTTTGAGCGCGGAAATCGTTTTAATATCCGCTTGTATGCCTGCACCGCCGGAGCAGTCGGAGCCGGCAATGGTGAGAATGACCGGAATAGTCGACATGATAATAAAATATTTGATGGTTAAAATAAAGACGCCGCATGGAGCAATTCCTTGAAATGCCCGATAAAATCCGTTCCCGTCCGTTTCCATATATCTCCCAAAAGGACCGCACCGCCGAAGCCCAATGAGCTGATTTCAGGGAAATGCGCTGCCGTAACGCCGCCCAATGCCATTACTTTAGCGTCTATAATGCCTGCCTGCCGCGCCTTTTGCAAACTGTCGGTAGTATAAGCAGAGGGATATCCTTCTTTGGAAATGCTGTCGTATATGGGACTGAGAAATACGTAATCGCATGTTGCTTTGTATTTGGCGACTTCTTCCAGCGAATGGCAGGAACGGCTGATGTGTCCGGTGAAGCCTGCCGGTGCTGTCGGGTTGCGTCCGTTCAGATGAATGCCTTTCAAATTTCGGAAAGACGCCAGTTGGAAATGCTCGTGTGTGACGATGCGTTTCAGATATTCAGGCGGAAGCCGGTTCAATAATTGTTCCATGTCTTCATAAGAAGCGCCGGGTTTCCGGAGATGCAGTATCTCAAGTCCTGCATCGAACAGGGAAGTGATTGCTTCGGCTTCTCCCTCAAAGAATGCAGGCTGGGTAATTGTTATCAGTTTCATGTTTTCCGAGGTATTTTACAGTAAAAGAACGAATGATTGCATGGTTCTTAAATCGACAGTCCATAGTTTTCCGGCCAAAACCTCGCCGTAGCCGCAAATGAGCTTCAGCGTTTCGCTTGCTTCCACACTGCCTACCACGGCAGGAGTAACGCCTATGACGGAATTGTCGGGAGCGGGCATCTGCAATGTTGCGGTTTCGTCGGGAAACAAATCCCTGTATGTCCTGGGCCGATCACCGTAACAGAATACGGAGACTTGCCCTTCAAAGCCCTGGATGGCACCGTACACATACGGTTTGTGCAGTGCGCTGCAACTGTCGCTAATCAGATAACGGGTGGAGAAGTTGTCGCATCCGTCTACAATGATGTCATAATCGGCAATCAGACGGCGGGCATTCTCCCGGTTGAGGCGAAAAGGGTGGGCGTGCACTTCTATATTACCGTTCAAAGCCCGCAATCTTTGGGCGGCACAGTGTACCTTAAGCTGTCCTACTTCGTTCTCCGTATACAATATCTGGCGTTGCAGGTTGCTGATACCGACCGTATCATCGTCCGCCAAACCTATTGTACCTACTCCTGCACCTGCAAGGTAGAGGGCGGCAGGGGAACCAAGTCCGCCTGCGCCTACTATCAGAACTCTTGCCTTATGCAGTTTTTCCTGTCCGCCTTCTCCGATTTCGGGAAGGGAAATTTGTCTGCTGTATCGGGTCATGATGAGAATTATAAACTATGAAAAAGGGATTTAAACCCGTTTCAGGTCGAAACTGGCATCCCAGTCTTTCCATACGGGTTCGCGTCCTAAACTCTTTAAGGCTTTGTCTACTTCTACGGCCTTGCGCTCGTCGCTGACGTGGAATTGCTCCAAAGTCTGCGGATAGCTGTAATATCCGCCCGGTTCCGTTTTGCTTTCCGCGCTCATGGTAGTGACTCCCAGAGTGGCCATGTGGTCGCGTATGAAAGCCGGTTCGCGGGTAGAGTAGGATATGTCCACATCATGGTCGAATATCCGCATGGCAAATGTAACTTGTGCCAGTTCGCGGTCGCTCATTACCACATTGGGTTGGAAACCGCCGTTTTCCGAAGGACGCATACGCGGGAAGTTGACGCTGTATTTCGTTTTCCAGTAATGCTTCTGAAGATAACGCAGGTGATACGCCATCATACAGATATCCGTTCTCCATTCTTTCTCCAGACCTATCAGCACACCCATGCCGATGGAATGTACGCCTGCCTGCCCCATGCGGTCGAAACCGTTGACACGCCATTCGAATCTGGACTTCATGCCGCGCGGGTGATAAATGTTATAGTTTGCCTTGTGGTAGGTTTCCTGAAAACAGATAACGCCGTTCATGCCATGCTCTTTCAACTCGGCATACTCTTCGGCTTTCAGGGGCATTACCTCAATCTTCAGGTTGCTGAAATAAGGTTTTGCCAAATCGAGCGCGCGGGCGATGTACGGAACACCGGCTTTGGCAGGATTTTCACCCGTAACCAGCAGCAGGTTTTCAAAAGGCGCGAGCTTCTTGATAGCCTTGTATTCGTTTACAATCTCCTCTTCCGTCAGTATGGTGCGGGGCATGGGATTGCTGATGTGGAAACCGCAGTACACGCACGAGTTGGTACAGGAGTTCGTAATATACAACGGCACAAACATGGAAATCGTTTTTCCGAAACGCTCTTCCGTGTACTTCTTGCTTAAACGTGCCATTGTTTCCAGATAGGGGACGGCAGCCGGTGAGATGAGTGCCATAAAATCCTCTACGTCACAATGTTCTTTGGATAGGGCACGACGCACGTCTGCATCTGTTTTGGCATTGATGCGCCGGGTCGTTTCTTCCCAGGATATTTTCTCTAATTCGTCTGAAAACATTTTATTCTATGATAAAAATAATTCGCTAATGAAACGGATAGAATACAAAGACGTGAAATTTTACTTTTCAGACATAAGAACAAAAGAACATATTTTCTCTCTTTTGTCTTTTTGTTCTTATGTCTGAAAATAAATCTGTCTTCTATCTGAACGTAAATCTGTTGTCTCTGTATTCCAGCCTGACAAGTTATTCCTTTTTCTTTCCCAGTTCCCTTGACAACCGCATTGCGCAGAAGTTAGGCCCGCACATCGTGCAGTATTCTCCGTCGATGTGATGTCCGGCCCGGAAATAAGTCTGTGCCCGTTCGGGGTCGAGCGACAGGTCGAACTGGTCTTTCCAGCGGAACTCATAGCGTGCCTTGCTCAGGGCATTGTCGCGTACTTGTGCGCCGGGGTGTCCTTTGGCAAGGTCGGCGGCATGGGCGGCTATCTTATAGGTGATGACACCTGTGCGCACATCTTCTTTGTCGGGCAGTGCAAGGTGCTCCTTCGGGGTGACGTAGCACAGCATGGCCGTGCCCAGCCAGCCGATTTGCGCCGCACCGATAGCCGAAGTGATATGGTCGTAGCCCGGTGCAATGTCCGTAACCAACGGGCCGAGCGTGTAGAACGGCGCATTGTGGCATTTCTCTATCTGGCGTTCCATATTCTCCTTAATCTTGTGCATGGGCACGTGTCCGGGTCCTTCGATAAAAGCCTGCACGTTCTTTGCCCAGGCGCGGAGCACAAGCTCGCCCATGGTATCGAGTTCGGCAAACTGCGCTTCGTCGTTGGCATCGTACGTAGAGCCGGGACGCAGGCCGTCGCCCAAGGAAACGGCTACATCGTATTGCGCCAATATATCGCAGATGTCGTCGAAATGTTCGTACAGAAAGCTTTCGCGGTCGTGCACCAGACACCATTTGCTCATGATGCTTCCGCCGCGGCTCACGATGCCGCACAGACGCTTGTCGGCCAGGTGTACGTTGTGGCGGCGGATACCAGCGTGTATGGTGAAGTAGTCCACGCCTTGTTCGCACTGTTCAATCAAGGTATCGCGGTAGAGCTCCCACGTGAGGTCTTCCACTTTGCCGTTCACTTTCTCCAATGCCTGATAAATGGGAACCGTACCTACGGGAACCGGACAGTTGCGGATAATCCATTCGCGGGTTTCGTGGATATTTTCTCCGGTAGATAAATCCATCAGGGTGTCACCGCCCCATTTACAGCTCCAAAGGGCCTTTTCCACTTCTTCGTCGATGCTTGAAGTGGTGGCGGAATTACCGATATTCGTATTGATTTTTACCAGGAAGTTACGGCCGATAATCATGGGCTCGGCTTCGGGGTGATTGATGTTGGCGGGGAGCAGGGCACGGCCTTCCGCTATTTCCCGGCGGACAAATTCGGGAGTGATATGCGTTTCTATCCCCAATTCGGCACAGTTCATGTTCTCGCGGATTGCCACATATTCCATTTCGGGGGTGATGATGCCCTGCTTGGCGTAATACATCTGCGTGCAGCATTTGCCCTGTTTGGCACGATAGGGTAGTGAGATATGTTCAAAGCGCAGGTGGTCGAGCGACTTGTCGTCACGGCGCATGCGGCCGTATTCCGAGGTAATCTCCGGCAGTTGCTCCACATCGTTGCGGTGCAGAATCCAGGGTTCGCGCAGACGGGGCAGCCCTTTCTTAAGGTCGATTTCTATATCGGGGTCGCTGAACGGACCGCTGGTGTCATAAATGTAAATGTCCGGATTGGGAGTAATGACTTTTTCTTCGCCTGCAAAGGTTGTACTGGGCACTTGCTCTACTTTGCGCATACCTACGCGAAGTTCCGGATAGATTGTTCCCGGCAGATATACTTTCTCCGAGCGGGGATATTTTATTCTTGATTTCATAGCTTATATTATATAATGTGTGTCATTCATCGAGAAATGCAGTGAGAGGCGAACTGGCTTCCGCCACAAAATTGTCGGCTTGCAGTCCCAATCCGGCTTCATAGGCCGTGCGTCCGGCTTCTACGGCTTGCTTGAAGGCTTCGGCCATAGTTACGGGATTGCCCGCTACAGCAATGGCAGTGTTGACCAGGCAGGCAGAAGCGCCCATCTCCATTGCTTCGGCGGCATGGCTGGGAGCACCGATACCGGCATCTACCACCACCGGAACGTTTGCCTGCTCGATGATAATCCGAAGGAAGTCACGGGTCTGTAATCCTTTATTCGTGCCGATAGGCGCACCCAGTGGCATGACGGTAGCGGCTCCGGCTTCTTCCAGACGTTTGCAAAGCGTGGGGTCTGCCTGGCAATAAGGAAGGACTATGAACCCCAGTTTCACCAGCTCTTCCGTAGCTTTCAAGGTTTCGGTGGAGTCGGGAAGAAGGTAACGCGGGTCGGGGTGGATTTCCAGTTTCAGCCAGTTCGTTCCGAATGCTTCGCGTGCCATTTGCGCGGCAAATACGGCTTCTTCGGCAGTGCGCACACCGGAAGTATTGGGCAGAAGCTGGATATGCGGATGACGGATATGTTTCAGCATATCGTCTTCTTCATTATCCAGTTCTATACGCTTCATGGCTACTGTTACCATTTCCGTACCGGATGCCAGAATGGACTGTTCCATGATTTCATTGGAATTGAATTTTCCCGTTCCCAAAAACAGACGGGAGTTGAATTCGCGTCCCGCAATGATTAATTTCTCCATATCTTTTTTTATTTGTTATTTCAGTAATTGGCTGTTTGGTTGATTTTGCCTGTCTGATTGGTTTCCGTAAGAATTCTTTGCATCTCTTCCACCGGATTATCCGCCCGCAGCACCGTGCCCGAAAGGGCGATGCCCGTGACGCCTGTCTGCATGACAGACGGAATATCGGCAAAAGTAATCCCGCCGATAGCGACGATAGGCAGGTTGATATTATCTGCCCGCATTTGACGGATAATTTCTTTATATCCTTCCAAACCCAGAATAGGGCTGAGTTTCTGCTTGGTGGTGGTATATCTGAACGGTCCGCAGCCGATGTAATTTACTCCGTCGAGCCAATGTTTCTTTACGTCTTCGTACGTGTTGGCTGTACCGCCTATGATATATTCCTCTCCGAGTATGCGCCGCGCTTCGGCAACAGGCATGTCGTTCTTGCCGAGATGCACGCCATCCGCCCGGATTTCTTTTACCAGTTCCACGTGGTCGTCGATGATGAATATGGCGCCATAATCGTTGCAGAGTTTTCGCACTTCCGCGGCTACGGGCAGTATTTCGTTTTCCGCCGCATCTTTCATACGTAGCTGTATCCAGCGGCAACCGCCTTCCAAAGCCATGCGGGCGGAGTCGAGGTAAGAATACCTTTCGGTATAATGTGTAATGAACTGAACCTTTTCCATAGCCTATCCGCCGCAGGCAGCTTTTATTATTACGATGGATATTCCTTCGGACAGAGCATAATCCGCCCATTCCGTACGTGGAATCATACGGTTATTGGCAGCAACGGCCACGCCCTGCGCCGGTAAGGAAAGCTCGGTTGTGAGTTGTAAGAGGGTAACGGCATCGGTTTCCACTTCCTTGTTGTTGATTGATACTTTCATGTTTCTGTTTCTGTTAAATAAAACAATGGAAGTAAATACAAAGAAGTACCGTAAAGGTAAGTTCTAAGAAGAAAAAATATCCAATTCCTACGGCAGTACTAACTGCATCAGGTTCGAGGGTATAATCTCAGCCCGTCGGGGCACCCCTTTGTCTTTACGGTGACAAAGGTAAGGGAAAATAGGAGATAAAAAAGAAAAGAAGGGGATTTTTTATTTATTAAGTTGTTATCAAGGGCGGTAGAACTGTTATTTCTTTATTTTCTTCAGGATGTTCCGAATGGCAGTTTTGACACCAGTCGAATAAAATTCGGTATTGGCATGCTCCAATATAAGCTTTAATTCACTTAACAGCTCCGGTTCGTGTTTACAAAGCCGGTAAGCCATGCGTATGGAAAGGGATTGTACGCCGATGCTTTCCTGCAGGGATAACATATGGTCCAGAGAATAATTAAGCAGTTCAACGGAAACGGGAACGGTTACCGGCAGGTTGTATAATATAGACAGCAACAGGCGTTTGGAGCCCTGATGTTTGCAATCCGATAAACGGTAGACGAGGTCATCGTACAGCGGGATAAACCAGGCTGGATGTATTTCGCTCAGCTTCTCGCATACCCATGTCGCCCGCCACGCAACACTTTGTTTTTCGTCCGACATCAGCCGATACATAGCTTCGAAGCATTCCGGCTGATGACAAATTTCCTGTACCAACATGTCTACCGACAGATTACGGATAGGAACGTCCAAAGCTTTTCTGAATTCTTCCAATTTCGACATAAGTATATCCTGAAAAAATGAAAAAGGGACTATCGTTTTTTTGAATAGCCCCCCTTTCGCGTTTAACTGTCTTTTATCGGTTATGCAATGCCGTGAGCCGATACATTGCCGTCGATTTTCTTGATAAGTCCTTGCAGTACTGCACCCGGACCGCATTCCGTAAAGTCGGTGGCACCATCGGCAACCATATTCTTGACTGTTTGAGTCCAGCGTACGGAAGCTGTCAGTTGTGCAACAAGATTTTTCTTGATTTCAGCAGGGTCGGTATGAGGAAGGGCATCCACATTCTGATATACAGGGCACTTCGGAGTGTGGAACTCGGTTGCGTTGATAGCCGCTTCCAGTTCAACTTTGGCAGGGTTCATCAACGGAGAGTGGAATGCACCGCCTACTTTCAAAGGCAAAGCACGTTTTGCTCCGGCAGCTTTCATCAGTTCGCAAGCTTTGTTGATGCCTTCGATAGAACCGGAAATAACGATTTGTCCCGGACAGTTGTAGTTGGCAGCTACGCAAACTTCACCTTCGGCACTAACCTGTGCACAGATTTCTTCCACTTTTTCATCCGGCAAAGCGATAATGGCAGCCATTGTAGAAGGCTGTGCCTCACAGGCTTTCTGCATAGCCATGGCACGGGCATAAACCAGCTTCAAGCCGTCTTCAAAGCTTAACGCACCGGCAGCAACCAATGCGGAGAACTCACCAAGTGAGTGACCGGCGGTCATTTCGGGTTTAAAGTCATCGCCCATGCAGAGTGCGGAGATTACGGAGTGAAGGAATACGGCAGGCTGTGTTACTTTGGTCTGGCGCAAATCTTCGTCTGTACCGTTGAACATGATATCTGTAATACGATATCCGAGGATATCATTTGCTTTTTCAAAAAGTTCTTTGGCCAAAGCCGAATTTTCGTACAGGTCTTTACCCATTCCTACGAATTGGGCGCCTTGACCCGGAAATACAAATGCTTTCATATTCATTTATTTTTAGTGTTTAATAAAAAGTAGTGCAAAGGTATAGGTTTTTCTGATAACCACCGCACAAAAGGGCGTTTTTTGTGCAATGTACCTTTTTCAAATACGTCTGCAATACAATATGTCCCCCTCTGGCAAGATAAATGTACGGATATAGAAATCCTTAAGAATTAGGTACTTCATAGTTATTGTATCTGCTACAATTACCCCTTGCTGCGACGGATTTAAATTACATATTGTATTTTATACGATAACACAATAAGATGATATTGTAACATATACGATATGTATATATTTGAAAAATAATGCTTTATAACATTATAAAAATATCCTTTTTACTTATTGCATATTTGAAAAACCTCATTATATTTGCAGCGCTTAAACGAAAATATTATGCAAAACGTGGAACAAAATACGCCGTTGGCAAACAATCATATTTCGGTAGACTGTGTGGTGATTGGTTTTGACGGAGAGCAGTTGAAAGTCTTGCTGGTTAAACGTGCCGGAGAAGAAGAGGGTGAAGTCTTCCATGATATGAAGTTGCCCGGCAGTTTGATCTATATGGACGAAGATTTGGACGAAGCTGCCCAGCGGGTTCTGAATGAACTGACGGGACTTAAGAACGTAAATCTGATGCAGTTCAAGGCGTTCGGCTCCAAGAACCGCACCAAAGACCCCAGAGACGTGCATTGGCTGGAACGTGCCATGCAGTCCAAAGTAGAGCGTATCGTGACCATCGCTTATCTTTCTCTCGTGAAGATAGACCGTACGCTTAACCGCGGTCTGGACGAGTATATGGCAAATTGGGTTGCCTTGCCGGATATCAAAGCACTGGCTTTCGACCACAACCTTATCATAAAAGAGGCGATAACCTACATCCGCCAGTATATCGAGTTCAACCCGTCCTCTCTTTTCGACCTGCTTCCGCGTAAGTTCACCGCATCCCAGCTCCGTACGCTGTATGAACTCTTGTACGGGAAACAGATAGATGTGCGCAATTTCCACAAAAAGATAGCTCTTATGGAGTATGTGGTTCCTTTGGAAGAGAAGCAGCAAGGAGTTGCCCATCGTGCGGCACGGTATTACCGGTTCGACAAGAAGATATATAATAAGGTAAGGCGGTAGGCAAGACACCTGAATTCAAAACCTGATACGGAATAAATCGAAAATTTAACAATATAAACTCAAAGACATGTATTTATTAGGATATGACATCGGCAGCTCGTCCGTTAAAGCGAGCTTGGTAAATGCAGAAAGCGGTAAGTGCGTATCTTCCGCATTCTTCCCGAAGACGGAAGCGGAAATCATAGCCGTGAAGCCGGGATGGGCGGAACAGAACCCTGAAAACTGGTGGGAAAACCTGAAGCTGGCAACGCAAGCCGTATTGGCGGATGCGCGTGTGGATGCGGCAGACATCAAAGCCATCGGTATCTCTTACCAGATGCACGGATTGGTGTGCGTGGACAAAGACCAAAAGGTATTGCGTCCTGCAATCATCTGGTGCGATTCCAGAGCCGTTCCTTACGGACAAAAAGCATTTGAAACGCTGGGCGAGGAGTTATGCCTCTCGCATCTGCTCAATTCTCCGGGGAACTTCACCGCGTCCAAACTTGCCTGGATAAAGGAGAATGAACCGGCTGTCTATGAAAAGATATACAAGATTATGCTGCCGGGCGATTATATTGCCATGAAACTGAGCGGCACAATCTGCACTACAGTCTCCGGACTGTCCGAAGGCATGTTCTGGGATTTTAAGAACAACCGGGTAGCAGACTTCCTGATGAAATATTACGGTTTCGATTCCTCGCTGATAGCCGACATCAGACCTACATTCTCCGAGCAAGGCCGTGTAAACGCCGCTGCCGCACAGGAGTTGGGGCTGAAAGAGGGAACGCCTGTCACATACCGTGCCGGCGACCAACCCAACAACGCATTGTCGCTGAACGTATTCAACCCCGGTGAAATAGCATCCACAGCGGGTACTTCGGGGGTGGTTTACGGTGTGAACGGTGAGGTGAACTACGACCCGAAATCGCGTGTCAATACCTTTGCGCACGTCAATCACACGGCGGAACAAACCCGCCTCGGCGTACTTTTGTGCATCAACGGTACGGGTATCCTCAACTCGTGGGTGAAGCGCACCGTTGCTCCCGAAGGCATTTCTTACAGTGACATGAATGTTCTTGCCGCCCAGGCGCCTATCGGAAGCGCCGGTATCAGCATCCTGCCTTTTGGCAACGGTGCCGAACGTATGCTGGAAAACAGGGAAACGGGCTGTTCCATTCAAGGAGTCAACTTCAACCAGCACGGCAAGCAACATATTATCCGTGCGGCACAGGAAGGTATCGTATTCTCTTTCAAGTATGGTATCGACATTATGGAGCAGATGGGCATTCCCGTACAGAAAATCCATGCGGGCAAAGCCAATATGTTCCTCAGTCCGCTGTTCCGCGAAACGCTGGCAGGCGTAACGGGTGCCGTTATCGAACTGTACGACACCGACGGTTCGGTAGGTGCAGCCAAAGGTGCAGGTATCGGTGCGGGCATCTATAAAGACAACAACGAAGCCTTTGCTACGCTCGAGAAGCTCGAAATCATCGAGCCCGGACAAACCGACCGTCAGGCATATGCCGATGCCTATGCGCGCTGGAAACAATATCTGATGCAGAGCTTACGGCCTGCTTAAGTTTTATTCTGCATTCTTCGGAAAGTTCTTTTTGAGACCGGCTTGCTGTTTTTTATGAGGAGCGTCTATGCAACGAATAAAAAGGAAAACAGACCGGAAAGAAATTCCAGAGAAACAGAATAAAATGCTTCTTGAAGAAGATTGAAACAGATATTGAAAGTAAAAAAGTAAACAAAAATAAAACAACAGTAACAATTAACCCGCTGGTAATGTGCCCGTTGTCAGCACATCGGCGCATTACCGCATTAACACATTTAATCATTATGGCAACAAAAGAGTATTTTCCCGGAATAGGAAAAATCAAATTCGAAGGTAAAGAAAGTAAGAATCCTATGGCATTCCGCTACTACGATGCGGAAAAAGTAATCATGGGCAAGAAGATGAAAGATTGGTTGAAGTTCTCTATGGCATGGTGGCATACACTCTGTGCAGAGGGTGGCGACCAGTTCGGCGGTGGAACGAAGCATTTCCCCTGGAACGGTGATGCCGATAAACTGCAGGCTGCCAAGAACAAAATGGATGCTGGTTTCGAGTTCATGCAGAAAATGGGCATCGAATATTACTGCTTCCACGATGTTGACCTCTGCGACGAGGCCGATACAATCGAAGAGTACGAAGCAAACCTGAAAGCCATCGTTGCATACGCCAAGCAAAAGCAGGAGGAAACAGGCATCAAGCTGTTGTGGGGTACTGCCAACGTATTCGGCCATGCACGTTACATGAACGGTGCCGCTACCAATCCCGACTTTGACGTTGTGGCCCGCGCTGCCGTTCAAATCAAGAATGCCATTGACGCAACAATCGAACTGGGCGGTTCGAACTACGTGTTCTGGGGTGGACGCGAAGGCTATATGTCTTTGCTGAATACCGACCAGAAGCGCGAAAAGGAACACCTTGCACAGATGCTGACCATTGCACGCGACTATGCCCGTGCACGCGGCTTCAAGGGTACGTTCCTGATTGAGCCGAAGCCGATGGAACCGACCAAGCATCAATATGACGTAGACACGGAAACGGTTGTAGGCTTCCTGAAAGCCCACGGTCTGGACAAAGACTTCAAAGTGAATATCGAAGTGAACCACGCCACGCTGGCAGGCCATACTTTCGAACATGAACTTGCCGTAGCAGTAGACAACGGTATGCTGGGTTCTATCGATGCCAACCGCGGTGACTACCAGAACGGCTGGGATACAGACCAGTTCCCTATCGACAACTACGAGCTGACACAAGCCATGATGCAAATCATCCGCAACGGCGGCTTCGGTGACGGCGGTACAAACTTCGACGCCAAGACACGCCGTAACTCTACCGACCTTGAGGACATCTTCATTGCTCACATCGCAGGTATGGACGTAATGGCACGTGCATTGGAAAGCGCAGCCAAACTGCTCGAAGAGTCTCCTTACAAGAAGATGCTTGCCGACCGCTACGCTTCTTTCGACAGCGGCAAGGGTAAGGAATTCGAGGAAGGCAAGCTGACACTGGAAGATGTCGTAGCCTACGCAAAAGCTAACGGCGAACCGAAACAGACCAGCGGCAAACAAGAATTGTACGAAGCAATCGTAAATATGTATTGCTGATAAATAGCGGTTAGTGGTTAGCGATGAGTGATTAGCGATTATTGGTTAGTGATAAAAGATGGGGAATAAGCAATTATCACTAAATTACTGACCATTAATCACTCATCGCTCATCGCTCATCACTAATCACTAACCGCTAATCACTAACTCCTAACCACTATTATCATGAATTATACAGAAAAAGGCAGCAAGCTCTATCTCTTTTCGATTGTGCTCGTGGCTGTCATTGGCGGTCTGCTTTTCGGTTACGATACGGCAGTTATCTCCGGCGCAGAAAAGGGACTTCAAGCTTTCTTCATGGGAGCCGATTTTGAATACACAGACGCGATACACGGCATCACATCATCCAGCGCATTGATAGGCTGTATCATAGGTAGCGCCGTTTCCGGATTTTTTGCATCCGGATTGGGCCGTAAAAACTCTCTCTTTTTGGCAGGTATCCTGTTCTTCTTGTCGGCGCTGGGTTCCTATTATCCCGAATTCCTGTTCTTTGAGCATGGCGTTCCTTCCTATTCTCTTCTGGTGGCTTTCAATTTCTACCGTGTCTTGGGCGGTATAGGTGTGGGGCTGGCTTCCGCCATTTGTCCGATGTACATTGCCGAAATCGCTCCGAGCAACATTCGCGGAACACTGGTGTCGTGGAATCAGTTTGCCATTATCTTCGGTCAGTTGGTGGTTTACTTTGTCAACTTCCTTATTCTGGGCAGTCATGCCAATCCGGTGATAGACCTCGTTAACGGAGTAAATCAGATAATGAATCCCGAAGCTGCCGCATGGACCACGGAGACGGGGTGGCGACTGATGTTCGTCAGCGAAGCCGTTCCTGCCGGATTGTTTGCTCTGTTGGTGTTGCTGGTGCCGGAAACGCCGCGTTATCTTGCCATGTGCGGTAAGGACGAAAGGGCGCTGAATGTGTTGAGCCGTATCAACGGCGCTTCTCAGGCAAAGGTAATCCTTGCGGAAATCAAGGCAACCACCGAAGAAAAAACAGAAAGACTCTTTACCTACGGCTGGATGGTTATCTTTATCGGTATCATGCTGAGCGTATTCCAGCAAGCTGTCGGCATCAATGCCGTGCTTTATTTCGCTCCGCGCATATTCGAGACAATGGGCATGGCCAATCCGATGGTACAAACCGTGCTCATGGGCGTTGTCAATATCCTCTTTACCTTGCTGGCTGTGTTCACGGTTGAAAAATGGGGACGCAAGCCGCTGCTTATTTCCGGCTCTGTCGGTATGGCGATAGGGGCTTTCGGCGTGGCTATGTGCAACGTCGTAACAGGACTGCCGGCAATAATATCCGTTATCAGCATCATGGTTTACAGCGCTTCGTTCATGTTCAGTTGGGGACCTATCTGCTGGGTACTGATTGCCGAAATCTTCCCGAACACCATCCGTGGCGCTGCGGTAGCCATTGCGGTGGCATTCCAATGGATTTTCAACTTTATTGTTTCGTCTACTTTCCTGCCGATGTACAATATGCGTCTCGGGGAGATGGGAGATAAGTTCGGCCATATGTTTGCATATGCCCTTTACGGGATTATCTGCGTGGCAGCCGCCCTCTTCGTGTGGAAGCTTGTACCCGAAACGAAAGGCAAGACGCTGGAAGATATGACCAAACTTTGGAAGAAAAAGAAATAAGTCCGCAGGAACTTCAATCCGGCAGAATATAAAAGGCTGTGCAGTTCATCTGAAAGGAATTGCACAGCCTTTTGTGTCTGAAGTCCCGGACTTTTGGTGCCTACCACCCGGTGGTACGGCTCATACCATTAGGTGGTACGACGACTTTCACCTAATGGTACGGCGTGTACCTTACTAAGGTACGGCTCGTACCAAAGCGTGGAATAAATTGGTACACGTATCCGTTTGATTATAAGTAAACTGTTTGTCACCGTAATATCTCCTTTATCCGTTCGAACCGTCCGTCTGTCTTTTCCGGAACAATTTGCAGAAGATGCGACAATAGCGGGTAGATGTCCACATTCACAAATCCTCCGGATATGTAACCTTTCTTGAAATCAGGTCCGATGGCCCGAAACATAACCTGCATGTCGGGGCTTTGGGGAAAATATCCGTGAGCGCCTTTGGTGTCGCGTGCCACGTCCGTAAACTGCCAGCCCAGTTCAGGAGCCACTACGATATCGCCTATACGGTCGCTGCTGCCATAATGCAGTTCGGCGGGAATCTCTTCTTTTTTCCACACACGGATGTGAGCTGCTTTTTTCAGAGCATTGCAGATAGAATCGCGGTATTCCGGTTTCGAGAATATGGAAGTTGGTGTACGTCCGTCTATCACTTCGCACCATTCCGGTTTTACATAATCGTTTATGTTGACAACCCGTTCGGGACTGATGTCGGTCATGCCGTGGTCCGACGTGACGATAAGATTGATGTCCTCGCCGAAAGGAAGAGCTTCTATCTTTTTTCTTAATACCCCCACAAGGCTGTCCATGTGTTGGACCACCGCACCGGTAGGCAAACTGCACGGGCCGTTGTGATGTCCGCTTCCGTCGGGCTCTTCAAAATATAGCATGATGAGTCTGGGACGCTCCGGCTCGGGCTTTTGCAACCAGGTGAGCACCGTGTCTATCCGTTGTTCAAAAGTCAGAAAAGGCTTGGCGTTCCAAGGTCTGTAATAAGTGGGATGAGACTTTTTAATCGCAATATCCGAGCCTACCCAGTACATATTGCCGGTTTTTACGCCTTGTTTCTGGGCCGTTATCCATATCGGTTCCCCCAAGTAGTATTCCGGATTGTTGCGGGTGGCGGAGTCTCCCATGGAATACTGGCGTCTGTTCTTTACATCCCAAAAAGTATTGTTGATTATGCCGTGATGGTCGGGAACCAATCCCGTGGCCAGCGTATAGTGATTGGGAAACGTAGAGGCAGGATAGGAGGGAAGCATCACGGCCTTTACCCCGTCTGCCGCCATGCGGTCCAGGTTGGGAGTCTTATACATGTCGGGATAGTCCCAGCGGAAACCGTCGAGTGAAACAATAACGGTGTAATGTGTTTCGGGAGTTGCCGCATTCAGCGATAGCAAAAGCAAGGCACTGAATGCCAGTGTGATAAATCTTTGCATATCTCAATCTATATTTAACGTTTACAGAGATAAATGTTGTTTTGGCAGCAAAGGTAGGAAAAAATCATATCCCATAGGGATTAATGTATAAGTAAAACTGTAACTTTGCACCGTTTTAAACTCAGGTATAACACAAAAATTATGGACGAAATTAAAATTAATAAGGTACAGATACGTAACCTGCAGATAGAAGATTACGACCAGTTGGCACAATCATTCACACGCGTCTATTCGGATGGAAGCGATGTTTTCTGGACGCACAAGCAGATAGAGAAACTCATCCGCATCTTTCCGGAAGGGCAGATTGTAACGGTGGTCGATGAAAAGATAGTGGGGTGTGCACTCTCCATTATCGTGAATTACGACGATGTGAAGAACGACCACACCTATGCCCAGGTTACGGGCAAGGAAACTTTCAATACGCACAATCCCAAAGGAAATATCCTTTACGGCATCGAAGTGTTTATCCATCCGCAATACCGCGGACTGCGCCTGGCACGCCGTATGTACGAATACCGCAAGGAAATCTGCGAAACACTGAATTTGAAAGCCATCATGTTTGGCGGGCGCATTCCCAACTATCATAAGTATGCCGACCAGTTGCGCCCTAAGGAATATATAGATAAGGTAAAGCAGAAGGAGATATACGACCCGGTGCTGACGTTCCAGTTGAGCAACGACTTCCATGTGCGCAAGGTGATGCGCAACTATCTTCCCAATGATGAGGAATCCAAGCATTATGCCTGCCTGCTCCAATGGGACAATATCTATTACCAGGCGCCTACACAGGAGTATGTAAGTCCGAAAACGACGGTGCGCGTCGGTCTGGTGCAGTGGCAGATGCGTACTTACAAGACGCTGGACGATTTGTTCGAGCAGGTGGAGTTCTTCGTAGATGCCGTTTCCGACTACAAGAGCGACTTCGTTCTCTTCCCCGAATACTTCAATGCGCCGCTGATGGCCAAATTCAATGACGAGGGAGAGTCGGAAGCCATCCGCGGACTGGCGGCTTACACCAACGAAATTAGAGAGCGGTTTGTGAAGCTGGCCATCAGCTACAACATCAATATCATTACGGGCAGCATGCCGCTTATCAAGGAAGAGGACGGACGTTTGTACAACGTAGGTTTCCTTTGCCGCCGCGACGGAACGTACGAAATGTACGAAAAGATACACGTCACTCCCGACGAAATCAAGAGCTGGGGATTGAGTGGCGGCAAATCCTTGCAGACATTCGATACGGACTGCGCCAAAATCGGTGTGCTGATATGTTATGACGTGGAGTTCCCGGAGCTTTCGCGCATCATGGCAGACCAGGGCATGCAGATACTGTTCGTTCCTTTCCTTACCGATACGCAGAACGCCTATTCGCGCGTTAAGGTATGCGCCCATGCCCGCGCCATCGAGAACGAGTGTTTTGTGGTCATAGCAGGCAGTGTGGGCAACCTTCCCCGTGTACACAACATGGACATACAGTATGCCCAGTCGGGTGTGTTCACCCCCTGCGACTTCGCTTTCCCTACCGACGGAAAGCGTGCCGAGGCAACTCCGAACACCGAAATGATTCTGGTGTCCGATGTGGATCTGGACTTGCTCAACGAACTGCATACCTATGGCAGCGTCCGCAACCTGAAAGATCGCAGAAACGACTTGTATGAAGTGAAAATGAAGAAGTAAAGCGAGAGACGCGGGCGGCTCATCTTAAAATTATCCGCTCAAAAATCTCTTTTCTCTAACTTTTTTGTAAATTTGCACCCTTAAAATAAAGAGGATAGCATCGGAAAGCACCGGAAAAGCCTTTCCGGGCTATCTTCAGGAAAAATAGTAAATCGTAAATAGTCAAATCGTAAATATCAAGATGGGTAAGAAGTTTGCCGAATATTCAAAGTTTGACCTTTCGGAAATAAACAAGGAAGTGTTGAAGAAATGGGACGAAAACCAGGTTTTCGCCAAGAGTATGACAGAACGTGAAGGTTGTCCTTCTTTCGTGTTTTTCGAAGGACCGCCCTCGGCCAATGGCATGCCGGGTATTCACCATGTAATGGCGCGCTCCATTAAGGATATTTTCTGCCGCTACAAAACCATGAAGGGCTTCCAGGTGAAGCGCAAAGCCGGATGGGACACACACGGGCTTCCTGTGGAACTGGGTGTGGAAAAGGCGCTCGGCATCACCAAAGAAGATATCGGCAAGACTATTTCCGTTGCCGAATACAATGCCGCCTGTCGCAAGGATGTAATGAAATTTACCAAGGAGTGGGAAGACCTTACCCACAAAATGGGTTATTGGGTGGATATGCAGAATCCCTACATCACCTATGACAACCGTTACATCGAAACGTTGTGGTGGCTGTTGAAGCAACTTCACAAGAAAGGACTCCTTTATAAAGGATATACCATACAGCCGTATTCACCGGCTGCGGGAACAGGCTTGAGTTCGCACGAGCTGAACCAGCCCGGTTGCTACCGCGATGTAAAGGATACAACCGTAGTGGGACAGTTCAAGATGAAGAACCCGAAACCCGAAATGGCGGAGTGGGGTACTCCTTATTTCCTGGCATGGACTACGACTCCGTGGACACTGCCCTCGAACACCGCTCTCTGCGTAGGCCCGAAAATAGACTACGTGGCCGTACAGACCTACAACGGCTATACGGGCGAGAAGATGACCGTGGTACTTGCCAAAGCATTGCTCTATACTCACTTCAATAAAAAAGCGGAAGAGCTTGCATTAGAGGATTATAAGCCGGGAGACAAACTTATCCCGTTCAAGATTGTAGGCGAGTACAAAGGTCCGGACTTGGCAGGAATGGAATACGAACAACTCATTCCGTGGGTGAAACCGGTAGAGGTGGACAACGACGGCAACTGGAGCGTCAGCGACAAAGGCTTCCGTGTAATCCTCGGCGATTATGTAACCACGGAAGACGGTACGGGTATCGTACACATCGCTCCCACATTCGGTGCGGACGATGCTTTCGTAGCCCGTGCGGCAGGCATTCCTTCTCTGTTCATGATTAACAAGCGCGGCGAGACCCGTCCCATGGTGGACCTTACCGGTAAGTTCTATCTGCTGGACGAGCTGGACGAAAGATTCGTAAAAGAGTGTGTCGATGTAGATGCCTACAAAGAATACCAGGGACGTTGGGTGAAGAATGCCTACGACCCGCAATTCACCGTCGACGGCAAGTATGACGAAAAAGCCGCTCAGGCCGCCGAGACTCTCGACATATATATATGTATGATGATGAAGGCTGCCAACCAGGCATTCAAGATAGAGAAGCACGTGCACAACTATCCGCATTGCTGGCGTACGGACAAACCGGTGTTGTACTATCCGCTGGATAGCTGGTTTATCCGCAGTACCGCCTGCAAGGAGCGTATGATAGAGTTGAACAAGACCATCAACTGGAAACCGGAAAGTACCGGTACGGGACGCTTCGGCAAGTGGCTGGAGAACTTGAACGACTGGAACCTGAGCCGTTCGCGCTACTGGGGTACTCCGTTGCCTATCTGGCGCACGGAAGACGGTGACGAGGAAAAATGTATCGAATCCGTAGAGGAGCTTTACAACGAGATAGAGAAATCCGTAGCTGCGGGACTGATGGCATCCAATCCTTATAAGGACAAAGGTTTCCAGCCGGGCGTGTACACGCAGGAAAACTACGACAAGATAGACCTTCACCGTCCTTATGTAGATGACATTGTCCTTGTTTCCAAAGCCGGCAAACCCATGAAGCGCGAATCGGATTTGATTGACGTATGGTTCGACTCCGGCTCCATGCCGTATGCGCAGATACACTATCCGTTCGAGAACAAGGAAC
Source organism: Bacteroides sp. NSJ-48 (assembly GCF_014287405.1). Taxonomy (NCBI): domain Bacteria; kingdom Pseudomonadati; phylum Bacteroidota; class Bacteroidia; order Bacteroidales; family Bacteroidaceae; genus Bacteroides; species Bacteroides sp. NSJ-48. The sequence goes on from NZ_JACOOD010000024.1 coordinate 20,387, forward strand.
TGTTGGACAGCCACCAGGTATATCCCGCCGATTTCATCGCAGAAGGTGTGGACCAGACACGCGGCTGGTTCTTTACCCTGCATGCCATCGCCACAATGGTGTTCGACAGCATATCCTATAAAGCCGTCATATCGAACGGTCTGGTACTCGACAAGAACGGCAACAAGATGTCCAAGCGTTTGGGCAATGCCGTAGACCCGTTCTCTACCATCGAGAAATACGGTTCCGACCCCTTGCGCTGGTACATGATTACCAATTCTTCTCCGTGGGACAACCTGAAGTTCGACGTAGACGGAGTGGAAGAGGTGCGCCGCAAATTCTTCGGAACCCTGTATAATACGTATTCTTTCTTCGCCCTCTATGCCAACGTGGACGGATTTGAATACAAGGAAGCTGATGTGCCCATGGCGGAACGTCCGGAAATAGACCGCTGGATTATCTCCGTGCTGAACACATTGGTGAAGGATGTGGATAACTGCTACAACGAATATGAGCCTACCAAAGCCGGACGACTGATTTCGGACTTCGTGAACGACAACCTCTCCAACTGGTACGTCCGCCTGAACCGCAAACGTTTCTGGGGCGGCGGCATGACGCAGGATAAGCTGTCCGCATTCCAAACGCTCTATACGTGTCTGGAAACCGTAGCTAAACTGATGGCGCCTATTGCTCCGTTCTATGCCGATATGCTCTATTCGGACCTGACGGCAGCTACCGGACGCGACAACGTTGTTTCCGTTCATCTGGCAAAATTCCCCGAATGCAAGGAAGAGATGATAGACAAGGAGCTGGAAGCACGCATGCAAATGGCACAGGACGTTACTTCTATGGTATTGGCGCTGCGCCGTAAGGTGAACATCAAAGTCCGCCAACCGCTACAGTGCATCATGGTTCCGGTAGTGGACGAAGAGCAACGCGCCCACATCGAAGCCGTAAAAACACTTATCATGAACGAGGTGAACGTAAAGGAAATCAAGTTTGTGGACGGTGCAGCCGGTGTGCTTGTGAAGAAAGTGAAGTGCGACTTCAAGAAGCTGGGCCCGAAATTCGGCAAGCAGATGAAAGCCGTTGCCGCAGCCGTTGCCGGAATGCCGCAGGAAGCCATTGCCGAGCTGGAAAAGAACGGTTCCTATACGCTGAATCTGGACGGTGCGGAAGCCGTAATCGAGACATCCGACGTGGAAATCTTCAGTGAAGACATTCCGGGTTGGCTGGTGGCCAATGAAGGCAAGCTGACTGTAGCTTTGGAAGTTACCATCACCGAAGAGCTTCGCCGCGAGGGTATTGCCCGCGAATTGGTGAACCGCATCCAGAATATCCGCAAGTCGAGCGGCTTTGAGATAACGGACAAAATAAAGATTACATTATCAAAAAATCCGCAAACGGATGATGCGGTAAATGAATATAAAGACTATATTTGTAACCAGGTTTTAGGAACATCACTGACGCTGACGGACCACGTGGAAGACGGAACGGAACTCGAATTCGACGATTTCAGACTGTATGTAAGCGTTGTGAAAGAATGAATTATTAATACTAACGATTAAACACGTAAAGTTATGGCAGAAAAGACAAGATACTCGGATGCGGAATTGGAAGAATTCCGCGCCATTATTCTGGAAAAGTTGGAGTTGGCGCAACGCGACTATGAGTTGCTGAAAGCCAGCCTGACAGGTGCGGACGGTAATGACACCGACGACACATCTCCAACGTACAAAGTGCTGGAAGAAGGGGCAAACACCTTGTCCAAGGAAGAAACGACCCGTCTGGCACAACGCCAGTTGAAGTTTATCCAAGGATTGCAGGCCGCTTTGGTACGCATCGAGAACAAAACGTATGGTATCTGTCGCGAAACAGGCAAGCTGATTCCTGCCGAACGTCTGCGTGCAGTGCCTCATGCTACATTGAGCATCGAAGCTAAAAACAACGGCAAGAAATAAGGATGAAGAATTTTTTCACGAAAGGGCGGATAGCCTTACTCGTTATTTTCTCGGTATTGATTATCGATCAGGTAATCAAGGTGATTGTAAAGACGCACATGTATTGGCATGAGAGCATACGCATCACCGATTGGTTTTACATTTATTTTACCGAAAACAACGGTATGGCTTTCGGTTTGGAGATATTCGGGAAATTGTTCCTTACTTCATTTCGAATCGTTGCGGTAGGAGTGATAGGCTGGTTCCTGTACAAGTTCATAAAGCATGGAATGAAAACAGGGTTTATTGTCTGTGTCTCGCTCATCCTGACGGGTGCGCTGGGCAATATCATCGACAGCGTATTCTATGGAGTGCTGTTTAATGAAAGCACCTATTCGCAACTGGCAACCTTTATGCCCGAAGGCGGCGGATACGCTCCGCTGCTCTACGGTAAAGTGGTCGATATGTTCTATTTCCCTATTATCGAAACAAACTGGCCTGCGTGGATGCCGTTCATAGGTGGAGACCATTTCATCTTCTTCAGCCCGATTTTCAACTTTGCCGATGCGGCAATCAGTTGCGGTATCATAGCGCTGTTGCTCTTCTACAGTAAGTATTTGAATGATTCCTATCATGTTATAAAGAAATCATGAAAAGGAAAAGACGGATTCAATGGTATTATAGCGTAATCCTTCTGGCGTTCGGTCTGACGGCATGTCAGGTTAAAAGACCTGATACGGTTATATCGGACGCCAAAATGGAAAACGTACTTTATGACTTCCACATAGCAAAGGCAATGGGAGAGGAGGTTCCTTACAGCGAAAGTTATAAGCGTGTGCTGTACATTGAATCGGTTTACAGGAAACACGGCATTACCCAGGCCGACTTCGATACTTCCATGGTGTGGTATGCCCGCCATCCGGATGCCCTTACAAAAGTCTACGAAAAAGTAAACCAGCGGTTGAAAGCCGAGAGGGACGGCATCAATCATTTAATAGCCTTGCGCGACAACAAGCCCAAAGAATCTTCTCCGGGCGACAGTATAGACGTATGGAGAGGTCGGCACATCTATTATCTTACCGGAACTCCGATGGACAACAAACTGACTTTCACACTTCCTTCGGACACCAATTTCAAGGACAGAGATACGCTGCGTTGGACAGTCCGTTTCCGTTTCCTGAACGGAACACCCGACAGTCTGCACGCACCTTTAATGGCAATGCAGGTTCTTTATGCCAAAGATACGCTGAACGATATGCTCAAGGTAAAGCAATCGGGTACGGAGACTATTTCTTTATTTGCCGACACATTGGGAGAAATAAAAGAAATACGAGGCTTTATCTATTATCCTGCACAGCAATCCACACGGGATGTGTTGGCAGACCGCATCAGCCTGATGCGCTACCACGCAAAGGATACCTTGTTCAAGGCCCCGGCAGATAGCCTTGAGGCAGGCGACAAAGAACTGAAGAAAGAACCCGTTCCGGGCAAACCGGCAGAACTGAAGCGGCAGAGTGAAAAGAAAGATACTGTCCGTCATCGCTCTGAAAGGCGTCCGCGTCCAAGATTGCTCCAAACCACAGAAAAACAATGAAACGTTTCGCTTCACATTTTTTATTCCTGCCCGCATACGGTTATCTCAAACAATATGCGATAGAGACGGAAGAGGGGATAGTTGTACGCTTATTTCCATTAACCGAAGAGATGGAAAATGTGGAATGGCTGCCGGGAGCAATCGTTCTTTTAACGCAAAACGAGTTGAAAGAACCTGACACAATTTTCTCCTTGACAAACGCTTCTCGGAATTTATTAATAACTCCGCCATCCTTTATTGACGGAAGTTGCGGACTAATGCCTGTCTATTTCCCTAATTTTGACACTGCAACATTGCTGCCTGCCGCCGGAACTCGGCACAAACTACTGCGGTAGCAATGGCAACATTCAAAGATTCGGAAGTTTCGCGTTCTGCCGGATAATTGGGAATGTACAGTTTCCGGTTGATGAGCCGTTCCACTTCATCTCCTATGCCGTTGCCCTCATTCCCCATTACTATCAGTCCGTACGCCGAAAGCGGTTGTGTATACATGTTTTCTCCGTCCAGGAAAGTGCCGTATACCGGTATGTCTTCCAGTGAAGCAATCAGTTCGGGCAGGGAAGTATAATGCAGTTTCACCCGTGCGATGCCGCCCATGGTAGCCTGTATGGTTTTAGGATTATAGACATCCACCGTGTTGGGCGAACAGAAGATATGTTCGATTCCAAACCAGTCGGCAAGGCGGATGATTGTTCCCAAATTGCCGGGGTCCTGCACATCGTCCAATGCCAGGCAAAGGGAGCGGCTTATGACGGAAACATCCACAGATTCGTCCGGCTGTTCGAACACGGCGAGTACCTGTTGGGGAGTTTTCAGCAGGCTGGCGCGCGAAAGTTCCTCTTCGGAAACTTCGGTCACATCTTCCACAGCCAAATGCCTGTGGGCGGAAAGCCATTCGGCAGTTGCAATCAGGAAACGGCAACGGAAGTGCCCCAGCAAATCTCCTACCAGTTTCGGACCTTCTGCCAGAAATACTTTATCGGCCTTGCGATTCTTTTTCAATTCCAGTGAACGGATATATTTAATGCGATTCTTGCTCAGTGCCATAAGTTGTTCGGTTTTATTTGGCAAAAGTACATGATTATTTCTATATTTGCAGTATTTTATGCGCAATTAATAACTTAGTATGAAGAAAGGCTTTCGCTACGCACTATTTGCTACCGCCGTACTCTTATTAGCTTCATGTTCTGCCACGAAATATGTGCCGGAAGGTTCATATTTGTTGGACGAGGTGCGCATACAGACGGACAACAGGGAAATCAAGCCTTCAGGCCTATCGATGTATGTCCGCCAGAATCCGAATGCCAAATGGTTCAGCCTGATAAAGACACAGTTGTATGTCTATAACTGGTCGGGCAGAGACTCTGCACGTTGGATAAACCGTACTTTGCGGCGCATAGGGGACGCTCCGGTCATTTATAAGGAAGAAGAAACGAAGCGCTCCGGTGAGGAAATGAAAAAAGCCGTACAAAACATGGGCTATATGAGCGCCACCGTAGAGCCGGTTGTACAAATAAAGAAGAAGAAGCTGAAGCTGACCTATAAGGTGTCCAGTGGGAAACCTTATAAGATTCGCTCTCTTAAATACGATATCAGAGACGAGAAAATCAGAGAATATATGCGGCAGGATTCGGCAGGTACTTATCTGACGGAAGGAATGTATTTCGATGTAAACCGTTTGGATGCAGAACGTCAGCGCATTACCGACAATCTTCTCCGTAACGGATATTATAAATTCAATAAGGAATATATTTCTTATACGGCAGATACGGTGAGGAATACCTACCAGGTGGATGTAACCATGCATCTGGCGCCTTTTCGGCAGCACAATGACGATAGCCCGCAAAATCATCGGCAGTACTACATCAACAAGGTAAATTTTATAACGGATTATAATGTGTTGGAATCATCTGCTTTGAGCAGCATAGAAATCAACGACTCCGTACATTACAAGGGTTTTCCCATATATTATAAGGATAAACTTTATTTGCGCCCGAAGGTGCTGACCAATAATCTGAGTATTGTGCCGGGCAGTTTGTACAACGAACCGGATGTGCAACGTACCTATTCCAATTTCGGACGTTTGCAGGCATTGAAATATACCAATATCCGTTTCTTTGAAACGCAGGTAGGCGATACAGCCAAATTGAATGCCTACGTAATGCTGACAAAGAGCAAATACCAGTCCGTATCATTTGAATTGGAAGGAACCAACTCCGCAGGAGACTTGGGAGCTGCCGCATCCGTATCATTTCAGAACCGGAATATGTTCAAGGGTTCCGAGACTTTTATGATAAAGCTACGGGGGGCTTACGAAGCGGTATCTGGTTTGCAAGGCGGATATAACCACGAGGACTACACGGAATTAGGGGCGGAAGCAACGATCAACTTTCCGCGGTTTCTCTTTCCGTTTCTTTCCAACGACTTCCGGAGGAAGATACGTGCTACTACGGAATTTGGCGTACAGTATAATTATCAGATACGTCCGGAGTTTTCACGCATCATTGCTTCTGCCAATTGGAGTTATAAATGGGGATTGCAACGTCAGCGTGCTCAGCATCGCATTGATTTGCTGGATATCAACTACCTGTATATGCCTTCCATTTCGCAGGAGTTCCGCGACAAATATTTGAATAACGAACAGAACTATATTTTAAAATACAACTACGACGACCGTCTGATTGTCCGCACAGGATATAGCTATACATACAATAGCGCAGGGCAAGCCCTGATGAATAATGCAATCATCGGCAACTCATATTCTATTCGCTTTAATTTTGAGTCTGCCGGTAATCTTCTGTATGCTTTTGCCAGAATGACAAACATGAAGAAGAATGAAGACGGGGAGTATTCATTGCTGAGTATCCCATTCGCACAATATGTCAAAGGGGATTTCGATTTTGCCAAGAATATCGTTATAGACAACCGCAATTCCATTGCATTCCATGTGGGAGCCGGCATAGCCGTCCCTTACGGCAATGCAACGATTGTGCCTTTTGAAAAGCGTTATTTCTCCGGTGGTGCAAACAGTGTACGCGGTTGGTCGGTACGTGATTTGGGTCCCGGTGTGTTTCCCGGTGACGGAAACTTCATGAATCAGTCGGGAGATGTTAAGTTGGATGCAAGTATCGAATACCGCACACGCCTTTTCTGGAAGTTCAGAGGAGCGGTTTTTGTGGATGCGGGCAACATCTGGACCTTGCGCGATTACAAAGACCAGCCGGGCGGGAAGTTTGAATTCAATAAGTTCTATAAGCAGATAGCCGTAGCTTACGGATTGGGCCTACGGTTGGATCTGGACTTCTTTGTCCTGCGCTTTGACGGTGGTATGAAAGCTGTCAATCCGGTGTATAACACTAAAAAGGAGCATTTCCCTATTATACATCCTAAATTCAGCCGCGATTTTGCATTTCATTTTGCGGTAGGATATCCATTCTGATGCCAAGCAGATATCCGTCTGAAAAAACAAAAGGCTGCGCGGTTCTTTGACGAACATTGCGCAGCCTTTCTGTTTTATCTTGTTTCAACTCTTAACGTGCGGCGTAATAGGTATTGACCATAGTTGCCTGACGTGCAGCAGATACTCCCTGTGCATCCAAAGTAACGGTCAGGTCTTCACCGTTTGGTAAAGTCATCTGTGCAGTACCGTCATTGTTAATCTGCAAAAGTTCAGTGCTGACGCCTTCTGCAACTACATTCCAGGTATTCAAATCTTTATCGTAAATTAATTCCATAGATGCGGTTTCGCCTTCTTTTGTAATAGAATAACCGTTCTCAAGAGTTTCTACCAGATAGTTTCCGTTTTCGCCTTTTACTTTCTTTACCTCACCAATGCTTGCCATAGGGTTGCTTCCGCTCCAGAATTCAATAGAATTGATAACCAAAGCATCTGCCAAATAGCATATACCATATACCGGAATGATATTGAATGCCAGGTAAACAAGCTCATTGACAAATTTATTTCCAATACCTTCGTTCCAACTCAACAGCTTGCTATGCAATCCGAAAGAACCGATACATGAACTGAAAAGAAAAGCACCGCATACCATTACAGTTGCAGCCAATTTCAAATTGAACTTTTTCATAATAACTTTCTTTTATTTTACTGTATTTTATTGAGATAAAATCTCAATATTTATATATACTAGTGCAAATATAACCATTTTTATAACATAGACATTAAAAAAGCTGCAAAAAAACAGTATTCTGTAAAATAAAAGAGCCTTATTTATTTCTATTTGCGAGAAAGAGATTGGGAAATCCAGCGGTCTACGGCAAATTTTCCCGGTCCTATAATATACATCAATACAAATACCACCAAATAAACAAATGCAAGTTCTTTTACCGCAAACGGATCATTGCCATGAACAATGAAGAATGCCACACACATCGTAAATATCATAGGAATCATTGCCAATCTGTATAAGAAGCCTATGATGAATGCCATTGAGCATGCCAGTTCGCCAAAGATGGCCAATCCCAGAGAAAGGGGACTGCCGATGCCGAGAGGATCGGGGAACACCGTAGAAAGTTCCTGATAGTTTGCCCATTTATCAATACCGTGATTCATCATCAGAATACCGAATACAATTCTGACTACTAATAATATAACAGATATAAAAACGCCATTCGGATTGGTAGGAAATAAAAATCGTTTTAACATAATCATTCGTTTTTTTAAGTTGATATATGTTCTTAACAAATAAGAATGAATAAATGTTTATTTCCGTTTTAATGGTGTGGTGATTATCCGTAATGACAGATCGTAGGTAAAGTAACTCCACATCCAGGCTGCAAATATAAACAAACGCTTCTTTACGCCCACAATACTTTAAGGAAATAACAGACATTAAATAGGAAGAAACGGAAACAAAAAGCCCCGTAACATTGTTGTAACATGAACTATTTACAACTAACTTTGTTTCGAGGTTTTCTTAATAATAGAGAATGAACACAAAATTAAAAGGATGTCTGTTATCTTTAATCTTGTTGGTGGCTGTAACTGCTGTGCATGCACAAACACGTTTGGCAGAAGCAAATACTTCGGCAGACATGGATTCTGCCGTCATTCTTGATTCTGTTCCTGTAAAGCGGAACTTTTTCAGAAAATTTCTGAATTATTTTAACGATGCCAATAAAGAAAAGAAAAATAAGAAATTCGATTTTAGCATTATCGGCGGACCGCACTACTCCAGCGATACCAAATTAGGGTTGGGACTGGTGGCTGCGGGGCTTTACCGTTCCGACCGGAACGATACGATTCTGCCGCCTTCCAATGTATCATTGTATGGAGATGTTTCTACGGTAGGCTTCTATCTGTTGGGAGTACGTGGAACGCATTTGTTTCCTCATGATAAGTATCGTTTGAACTACAATCTGTATTTCTATTCTTTTCCCAGTCTGTATTGGGGTGCAGGATACGACAATGGTGCCAACAGTAACAATGAGAGCGATTATGACCGCTTTCAAGCACAGATGAAAATGGACTTTATGTTCCGGTTGGCACGTAATTTCTACGTAGGTCCCATGGCTGTATTCGATTATGTATACGGACATGGTTTTGAAAAACCGGAACTGTGGGAAGGCATGAGCACGCGTACTACGAATCTAAGTGTAGGTTTATCGTTGCTTTATGATTCGCGCGACTTCCTGACAAATGCGTATAAAGGATACTATTTGAGGATAGACCAACGTTTCAGTCCGGCATTTTTGGGAAATAAATATGCTTTCAGCAGTACAGAACTGGATACGAGGTATTATCATACCATATGGAAAGGCGGCGTTCTGGCGGGGCAGTTTCATACACTGCTCAATTACGGAAATCCACCTTGGGGACTGTTGGCAACTTTAGGCAGTTCGTATTCCATGCGTGGCTATTATGAAGGGCGTTATCGTGACAAATGTGCCATGGATGCTCAGATTGAGCTTCGCCAGCATGTATGGAAACGAAACGGAGTGGCTGTATGGGTAGGAGCGGGGACTGTTTTCCCAAAGTTTTCCGAGTTTGACGTGAAGCATATTCTTCCTAATTATGGCTTCGGCTATCGCTGGGAATTTAAAAAGAGGGTGAATGTACGTTTGGATTTAGGGTTTGGCAAACATCAGACCGGATTTATATTTAATATCAATGAAGCTTTTTAGAAAAATTCAAAAATGGTTTGAAAACCAAGGGAACTTGTATTACTTGTTCCTGATAATTCTGATAGTACCCAATATCGTACTATGTTTTACTGAGCCTATGCCACTTGTGGCGAAGGTGTGCAATGTATTGCTTCCATTCTCCATATATCATATGATAATGAGTTGGTCGGGAAATTGTGGCAAGACTTTTTGGATATTGTTTCCTTTCCTGTTTTTTGGAGCATTCCAGATTGTATTGTTATATCTTTTTGGCCAGTCTGTTATTGCAGTAGATATGTTTCTCAATCTGGTGACAACAAATCCCGGTGAGGCTTTGGAATTGCTGGATAACCTGATTCCCGCCATTATTATTGTTGTGCTGCTATATATACCGGCACTGGTTTTGGCTGCGGTGGCCGTCAGCAAGAAACGGAGACTATCGGAAATGTTCGTTCGCAGAGAACGTAAACGTGCCGGGATAACGGTCATTGCAGGAATTCTGTCATTGGTAGCTGCTTATCTGTTTGATGCCCGTTATGAATTGAAATCGGATTTGTATCCGGCAAACGTATGTTATAATATTGCACTTGCCTTCCAACGTACTGCACAGACACAACACTATGCGGAAACCTCTAAAGATTTTACTTTTCAGGCAAAAACCACCCGTCCGGAGAAGAATAGGGAAGTTTATGTTATGGTAATCGGAGAGACATCCCGTGCCGCTAACTGGTCTATTTACGGGTATAACCGCAATACGAATCCGGAACTTACCAAAATAAAAGGATTGACAGCCTTCTCTCATGTACTGACAGAATCCAATACTACGCACAAAAGTGTCCCTATGCTGATGTCTTCGGTTACGGCGCACGACTTCAATTCCATCTATCGGCAAAAAGGAATTATCACAGCATTTAAGGAAGCGGGCTACCGGACTGCTTTCTTTTCCAATCAACGCTATAACCATTCTTTCATCGATTTCTTTGGAAAAGAAGCCGATATATGCGATTTCATTAAAGAAGATACAGGAGATGGTGGTTACAACCCTTCGGACGATGAACTTTTGAAACTGGTAGCCGCCGAGTTGGCAGAAAATGTTTCCAAGCAATTTATCGTTCTCCACACCTATGGTTCCCATTTTAATTATCGAGAACGCTATCCGGCGGACAACGCTTTCTTTTTGCCTGATTTTCCGGTGGATGCAGAATTGAAATATAAGGATAATCTGATAAATGCTTATGATAATTCTATCCGGTATACAGATAATTTTCTGGCTCGTCTCATCCGGATGTTACAGGAACAGGACATAGATGCGGCAATGCTTTATACCTCAGATCATGGAGAGGATATTTTTGATGATGACCGTCACCTTTTCCTGCATGCTTCACCCGTTCCGTCCTATTATCAGATACACGTGCCTTTTCTGATATGGATGTCCGACAATTATCGGAAGAATTATCCGGACCTTTTTAAAAATGCAGAGATAAACCGACAGAAAAATATTTCATCCAGTGCATCTTTCTTCCAGACGATGCTGGAATTAGGTGGCATAGACACACCCAGCCGAAACGATTCATTGTCTGTAATAAATGCTTCATATACCGAAAAAAACAGAGTATACCTCAATGACCATAACGAAGCCCGTTCATTGAACGATATAGGAATGCGTGAAGAGGATTTTACCATGCTGCAAACGAAAGGGATAGTATACCGGTAAAATCAATATGCCGATTACTAAAACAGCCAAGCACCATTCGAAATTTCAGACGAATGATGCTTGGTTCTGTTATTTTATGGGCATTGCCGTTGGAGTATCACCAATCACCGCTTACGTGACTCTTTCCTATTAGGGACTCTATTTTCAGTTTGTAGTTATTAACTCCCTCTGCAATGTTTTTCCCGGCATCTGCCGTTCCCATTCCGTATGCGACAACAGGTGTCTGCCATACCATTCCGGCATGTAGGGCACTTGCCTGATAAGGTCTTAACAATTCATCCATTGTAAAGTTGTTTCTTCCCCCACTGCGATATGCACTGTATTCGGAACCGGTAGTGACCGCTACCAATAATGCCTTTCCTGCCACTGCCGGAGTTTTAGCCAAATAAGTAAATACCTCATCCTGCCATTTTTTCAACAAGGAAGGAGCCGACATCCAATATAACGGGAATTGAAACACAAGAGCAGATGCCTGCGATATAATCTTGCTCCATAAATCAATATTATAGGCATCTTCCGGACGCATTTCATATAAATTGTATATTGCCACTTCTTCCATTTCTTTAACAGCATCCATTAATACCTTATTGGCTTGCGAACTTTTAATGTCGGGATGTGCCAAAAGAATCACAACTTGTTTTATACCTTTATCCATATAGAGTATATTTTTTATAAATTAGAAATAGCTGCCTATTGATTACAAAAATACTAAAACATAGATATATAACAAAAAAGTTGTGCCAGTGTTTTGACACCTTTTCACGATACCGGCATTATCCTTAATTTGAGACAAGCAGAATAATCCAAATCTGCTTTTTAGTTAGAACGTACCGGAGGGAATAGGTAACGGCTTCCCGGATTCATCATATAGTTCCGTAACGGTGAGAATTTTATATCCATATACACTTTGTATCTTTTTGACGCATTTCAGTTGCTTGTTTTTATAGTATTCTTTGGCAAATACCACTTCTCCGCCTTTCATATGCCCTTCTTCCTGTATTGTACCGTCTTCATAAAACTGACGATAGTCACGCTTGAAGTTTTTGAAATCAAGATTATATTCTTCTTTCATTATCTTGTCCGTTCCGGGATAGAACTCCTGTATGCTCTTCACCGACAGGTCCTCATTATAGTAGTACCGTTCTAACGGATAGCTATTCTTGTCAAATTTCACAGAATAATATGGCATTTCCGTATAATTTTCCTCTCGGACAAGTTTCCCGTTTTCATCCCATTCCTGCCACCGGCCGGTTTTCTCGCCTTTCTCTGTGTAATGCTCTATACATTTCGGCTTTCCGCTCAGTGCCCAGATTTCCTTATATTCGCCTTTCTTGCCGCGCCATCCCCAAGCATACCCCTCTCTTATAAAAGGCGGCATATCAGTACCGCCTTCTTCATAGATGCGGAAAGGACCATGCTGCATACCTTTACTGTACGAAACAAACGTGATTAATTGACCGTTATTGTCGAATGTTCGTTGTTGTCCGTCCACTTCGCCATTCTTGTAGTCCCATTCCGTTCTTCCTATCCGGTTGTATTCTATCATCAACCCGTCTATCTTACCTTGTTCGTTCCAGACACATTCTTTCTTCACAGTACCGTCTGTGTAATATTCATATCCTTTTCCCCTTAGTATACCTTTTACATAGGTCAGCTTTTGTACAAGATGATTGTCTTCATATTTTTCGTATAATCCATCGAGAATGCCATCCTTGTTGAAATGGGCTATGGTGTAAGACCTGTAGCTTAATATAATCCGGCACTTTCCATGTAGTGGAGTACGGTCATATATATTCCTCCATTGGTATGTAAAATCTCCCAATGGAACTCGTTCCACATCGTTAATATCCAGTGGCTCTTGTGCAAAGAGCATACTCCCGTAAAGTGAAAGGAGCAGCAGAGATAATAGTCTATTCCTCATAAGCGTTGAATATTTTATATTTTTCACTGTCTAATTTATTCTTATGGTTTTTATAATCTCCTGAATTTCGGATTCAGAACTGTCATCAGATGTTGTGGAAGTAATGATGAAGTTTTCCAGTGTCTTCTCATTCATATGGATAACAATATTCTGATTTATATGGATACTTCCACCGCCTGCTACAGCACATTCCATCTTCCCCGAAATCCTTTCGAATGTTTTTCCATGAATATTTATGTTTTCTGACCGGGAGTCTTTCATGGAATTAATCAATAAATCATACATATGTTCCATTGCTTCCTTAGAAGGAGCTTTGATGTAGCTAACGGTTAAACTGCTGACACCATGTCCTCGAAGTTGCAATATCTGTTCCGTATCGGATTTTCCTATTGTTTCCCAAGTTGACGGATATTGGCAACTGAAGCCACAGTTATTATTTATGTATTCTTTCATCCCGTTGCCCAAATCTGTTTCACTTCCGGTGAAAGTGGAAACATCCGTTGTATTTTGCGGCATATAGTACGAGGTGTTGGGATCTGTTTCAATAGTATCTTTTTCAGAAGAAACGTTTTGTGCGTATTCTTCAAGTGTACCATTCTCCCACATCTCTCTGATTTCTATAAAATCTGCCGGCAGGTTGGATGTCTGTCCTGCAAAAAGCGCCGTAAAGATCAGCACAAAAGAAATTTCCGTAATCGATATAAAGAGGGTAGAGGTTCTCTTCGTTGCAAACCGGTCAGTCAGCAAGTATATGATGCCTAATATGATTCCGGACACAAGTCCGCCAATATGGGCGGCATTATCTATGCCCTCTGCTCTTGCACCGGACATAAGGTTATAGAATACAAAGAAACCGATACTGTATAACAAGGACTTGCGTTGCCCTTTTTCTATCCTGTGATGGAACACCAGATAAGAAAGGAATATTCCATAAAGTCCGAATATCGAACCGGAAGCTCCGGCGCTTATGGTTTCAGGGTGCATTGCCAAGCTGGCAAGAGCCGAAAACAATCCTGTCAGAAAATATGCGCTTATAAGTCTCCTTCCGCCGATAAGCTGTTCCAGGAATATTCCGATATACAGCAGTGCGTACATATTCATAAGAACATGAATCACTCCTATATGAATGAAATTACAGGTAATGGTCCTCCACCAGTCGCCGGTAAGTGTAAGGGGGCCGAAATCCGCTCCCCATTTTATGATGGATATTCCTGTCGGAGCAAGCAGATTCACTCCGCATATCAACATGACGACAAATAGGGCAATATTGATATAAACAAGCAGGGGTGTTGCCATATTCCCTTTACGGATTGTCAGAATTGAACGTAAGGAAGCATTCGCTTTTTCATCCATGCTTATGGAACTATCCCCGTTTTCTTCAAAAGCAGAAAAATTTCTACATGTGTTTTCTCTGTGTGTATCGACAATATATGATACATTCTTCATCTTGTCCAATAGAGGAATGATGCCATTGGCTTGTTTGAACAGAACTTCTTCCGTATATACAGGAACCAGTTGGTAAATAGCCACAGAATCTCCATTGGGCAGTTGACAGTTTTCCGCACCTTTGTCCCGTTCTTCGGGAATGGTAAGCAACATGGATGTCATGAGAGTATCATCCTGCAACGGTGTACCATCGGACAGCGAATGCCCACATGCAAGCCAGGAATTCCCTTGTTGAAGCCATGAGACACATTGCAAAAGCCAGTCAATCGGCCATGAGTCTTCTGTATTCCATGTTGGTGGCATACACATACAGAATTCACACCTCGAAGGAGTTGCTTTATCCGGCACCGGCATAACAGAAGCACCTGCTCCACATGTTACCAATGTATAACAGTCAAACCTGCTTGTTGGTTCAACAATGAGGATTTCCACTCCTGACGGTGAAACAATGTTTTTTGTAATGCCTTTAATACCTCCATAGAAGTGACGGATATGAGAAATGACAGTATTCTTTTCTTCCGGAGTATACGCACACGTGGTTTTATTTGCAGTATCGGCTTCCGTCGGAGAGATATTATGAACATTTTGCAACTGCTGCATGGTAGCTGTAAGCTTATTAAGGTTCTGCTTGTTCTTTCCCCAGTCCATAAACTGCATGGATGTGCATATGCTTGTAGCAAGAAGTTGTCCGTCCTTCCCGTCTGTTACAGAAAGAATAACCTTTTCTTGCCACGATCTAAAACTTGTAGGCGTATAAAAATCTGATTTATCACGTTTTATACTGCCCGCTTGCCAACCGAGAGATTTGGATGCTTCAATGGCAAGAAGCATCAGCTCTTCGGCTGAATATCCGGCTAGCTCTATTGTCCGCTCATATTTCGGTCTGAATCCTGTTGCCATAATTAAATTATATAGAATAAATGTAAACACAAGTTATAATATATATTGCTTGTGTTATTCTTTTTCTTGTGCTACATATATGATATATGTCCTATAATTGAAATTATAAATAGAAGAAACCGCATTTCATACAGACAAGACAGATAATGCGGTATCTGTGAAAAGCCGGTTTCTTACTAAAGTAGAGTGTAGAAAAGTTGTTTACCAAACGTATTTTCTCCACGGGCTGTTTTCATGTGTCAGCAATTCATCGGCAGTACTTTTCATTACAGAATTGTATGCACTTTTTCCTCCCCACAAGGAACGTCCGATAACATAGCTCATAGCCATATCATTCCACGAAGAGAATGCCGAATGTGCCATGTCGTATGCCACATCTATGTATCTCCAGGCATCCGCTTCGGAGATGTAGTCCATTTCGCAGCAAGCACGGGCAAGGAAGCAGATTCGTCCCGCATCCCAACCGGCAACGCCATAACGCTTTAAATCTTCCTTGCTCACAATCACTTTGTAGGAAAGGAGTTCCTCATAGGTTTCCTGCAAATTCTGAAATTGCATGACAATCTTGTCGTAATCTTCTTGAGAAGTCATGTTCTGCTGAAAGATTTCATCTTGTTCTTCCGGTTTGTCCAGCAGGAATGCCTGATAGACAAAGGGAAAATAATACCGGTATCCTTTTTGGCAAAGATAGTCCAGTTCTTTCCGGGCATCTTCCGTAGTCTCAATTCCCCACCATTCTCCAAGTATTTTGGGAAGCATATCGGGAATACCGGTTTCTATCGAGTTTTGATATGCTCCTTGCTGAGAGGCATACATAGCACCGATGGCAATCTTCTTGCATTGCTCGTCGGTCAATCTTGATTTAGGGTTCAGACATACGCCTTTAAAAGACCTGCGTATTTTTCTGATAAATGAATATGCACTTTTCCCTTTCTTGAAAAGCCAGGCCCCACCCACAACAGCAGCTATTGCAGCGGATATCCAAAAATTGTTGTCCATATTATTTCATACTTATAAAGGTTTCTGCCGTTATTCTTTCCACATAGACTGTTTCCAGGGTGATTCACTGTTCTTCAGCAAAAGCTCTACTATCTCGTATGCTGTTTCGCTGTCTGTCGGATCGCCATGCCATACTCCACGCCCCATGATGAAACTCCGTCCGTATTCTTCCCATGAAGAAAAGTGTTCGAGTGCAGTATCTGCCGCTACCTGCATGATATGCCACATCTCATCTTCACGGATATAATCGCAAAGATATGCCCAACGTCCCAGGTTCACCAAACGCACCAAATCCCAAGCGATGACACTCTGAGGCATTTGTCCGGCAGGACACCAGCCGTTCTTCTGCATTTCCTCTGCAATCAAATAAACATCTTCCATCTTGTCATCCCCATTACAGTGTTCCTCTGCCGATATGTTTTCCAATCCGCGTTTGCGAATTTTTGCCAATGCCCGGTCTGCTTCGGCATGATGCCCCTCCTCAAGCAGCCATCGCACAATATCCAGTGTACTTTCCCGGTCTGTCACATTCCACCATTCCCGAAGTGTACATTTGATACTGTCAATATCGTTTTCGCAATCAATAGTGTCTACATTTTCGTCATTATATACCAACATAGGCGCACCGAAAGCCAACAGACGAAGCTGACCTGCATCCAGTTTACTGTCACCGGCTTTGCTGATAGTCCATTCCTCATTCAGATTCTCCATATCATAAAAGCCCTGCATCATCTGTTGGGCAAATGCCATGTTTTGCCGCCCTGCTTCCGCTACTGTTTCCATACCGATTCCGGCTGCTTTCAGCATCGCTTCCTGCTGTGCCTGTATTTCTGCCATATTGGGAATACCAGCTGTCATTTGCGTCATTATCTGTTCCTGCATACCCTCCGGCATCTGAAATCCCGGAATGCTCCCGAACATAGATTGGGCCTGTTCCATTGCTGCCTTTACTGCGGCTTCCTGTGCCGCTTTTGCCATATCCTCAGGACTTTGAGGGGCTGTTCTTTCTTTTGTCATATCCGTTTACTTCTTAATGATGTTTATAAATTATCCTTCGGCTTCTGCCGCCAATAAAATTTCCGTAATTTCGTTGTATCCGCGCTCACTGGCATAATACAATGCCGTCCGTTGAAGATTATCTGCCAGATTCACATTTGCCTGATGCTCCACAAGAAGTGAGACAAACTCGTTATTTCCTTCTCTGGCTGCAAGAATGAGCGGAGTTTCTCCATGTTCGTTCTGCACATCCACTTGCGCATTTGCCGTTATCAAGTCCCGGCCAATAAATTTGTTTCCCGACCAGGCTGCAAAGTGTAGGGGAGTATTCCCGTTCAGAAGAGACTTATTCACGTTCGCACCGGCGTCAATCAATAGTTTCGCTACTGTAAGGTTTCCTTTCATACAAGCAATAATCAGTGGCGTTTCCCCCTCATCGTTGGGTGTGTTCAACATGTCGTTCGAAGCGGTAAGTAATGCACGGACTGTTTCAGACTGCCCGTTGAAAACAGCCTGGTGAAGAGGTGTGTTTCCGTGTGCATCGCTTGTTCCGTCTACGGACAAGCATATCACGATTTCCCGCAACCCGTGAGCAGTGGCATAATCTATTGCTCTGTGTCCTGAGTTATCCGCTATTTCCGTATCTGCGCCCTGTTCTATCAAGAACAAAGCTGCATCAGAACGTTTATTGTCGAGAAGACGGATTAGAGGTGTACATCCTTCCTTATCTGTTGCATCCAAATCCGCTCCATATTGTACCAGTTTTCCTATTATTTCCTTGTTTCCGCTTCTGGCAGCTGCATGTAAGGGCGTTTCCGAACAGTTGTTTGCAATGGAGACATCTGCATCGCTGTCAAGCAAAAGGCCTACAATATCTCTAAATCCCTTCAAACAAGCATAATATAACGGTGTATTACCCTCTGCATCCCGTTTGTTTACATCAATGCCTCCTTTTTTCAAGAATATCTGTACGATGCTTTTCTGTCCGTTACGGCATGCATTTAAAAAAGTCATGTTATTATCCATACTTTTCTCAATAATATTTCAATAAAAATTTTATAAGAGCTTCGTCATTCTTTTCCGTTGCAATGTCTAAAACGGTCTTTCCTTCATTGTTCACGGCATTCACATCCGGTCTCCCAAAGTCCATGACCAAGCCGACCGCTTCTTTTGCTCCTCTTTGAGAACTTCCTGCAATGTAATGCAACAAGGTATTGCCCCATTTGTCTTTTGCATTTACATCTGCACCGGCTTCAAGCAGGGTTTCAAGCATATCGGCATCTTCTGCCGTACAATAACGTCCTCCATAGGGATATGACCTCGGCAGAATGGCAATACGCGGAATGTTCCCGTCCCAAAAGCACCCTCCGTAGAGATTCATTGCCGGAGTCTGCCCCTGCAAATTAACAGTATTGACATCTGCCCCGTTCTCTATGAGATACCGGGCAGCCCAAATTCCTAATTCGCATCCAGCTTCCCGGCAGGCAAGAGACAATGCTGTGTTACCTTCTTTATCAGCAGACTTTTCCGGATTCCATCCGCATTGCATCAAGTACTGAAGAAGATGCAGGCAGTCTTCTTTCTTTTCACTGCCGTGTTTTCTTTTTTTAAGCCATACGGCAAAAGCTGTCTGCTCTTCCAAATCCTTGAAGTCCGGGTCTGCCCCGCTTCTCAGCAACATTTCCGCAGCTTCGGCATTGTCCCATAAAAGGGCGCAGGCCAAAGGTGATCTGCCTTTGAAATCGTATAGCTTTTTATCCTCGCAAACGGTTTGCAATTCTGTTCCGGATCGCAAAATAGCATCCAAAGCTATCATATCTTTGTACCATAATGCCTGAAAAACATCCAAGCCTCCGATGAGCGCAGAAAGTTCATCTGTATCAGGATCTTGTCCGGACAGTAGTGCTCCGATTCTGCGTGCTCCTGTTTCCCAAGCAATATCAAGAGCGGTTTTTCCGATGTTATTCTTGTCTTCTGTATCTATTTGCCCATTTTCTAAAATACGTTTTGCAGTTAGAAAGCATTGTCTGTCTGCCTCTTCCAGATATTCCATGTTTTCATATGCTTCCCGTTTATCCTTTTCCGAATACCACCGTTCGGAGAAGTCTGCTATTCTTTCTTTTGTACGCTTGATGTCGTATACAATGTCTCCGGCTGATTGGCAAATGACGTGAAGTACATTGTTACCGTTTGAATTGGTCGAATCAATGCGGCAACCGGACATTAAAAGAATATCCGCCATCAGAAAATGCCGGTTGCCCACAGCTTCAATCAGGGCGGTCGTATTTTTTCCGGAGCGCGGAACTCTCGCTTCTTTGGAAACCAGCAGTCCGGCGATACCGGCAATCGTGGTTTCTTTCCCGCAACACTTACGTTTGGCCAATACACATAATGGTGTGTCTCCATCATCATTCCTTACATTTACATCTGCTCCACGTTCCAGCAGTATGCGCACCGCATTCTCATCGGCAAATGCACAAGCCATATGCAAAGGAGTATCATTTTTCCGCATGCTATTTCTGCTGTCAAGCGGAATCTCCCTATATGCCTCGCATAAAGCGGATTCCAATGCACCAGTAGTATGCAAGTCATATATTTCTTCACAAGTTATCATTGTCAGCTATATTATTTATCAGTTTCTCAATATGCTTGTATTTGCCTCCCAAACAAGCGGATATAGACTTGACTTCACTATACAGATGTAGTCTGAAAGCCGTTTCTGCCTTTAACAGCAGCAACTGCCTGTATGCCAAGGTTTCCGGAATACCTTGCGGCATGGGATGAAAAGGATGCCCTTCGGCATGGTCATAACGGAGAAATGCTTCGGGTAACTCTGCTTCACGGGTAATATTTCTTCCGGACATAAGCTGTTCCGACTCACAAAGCAATCTGTAACATTCGTCATACCACTTTACCATGAAGCAACACAATGCCTTGTTGTATAGCACACTGAAATCTTCATCAGAAATACGGTTGAAGCATGAATAAGCAGCCGGATATGCCTTGCTGAGCAAAAGCGATATTCCGGCTGAGAACAACTGCTCCGTTTCTTTGCCGGTTATTTTTTGTTTATCCACAAATAGTGTCATAAGCTATAAAAGTTATTGTTTTATTTTAATTTCACCGGCATTATTTGTTTTTCATAATCATCAAATTGTTATAGGCTATAAAGAATTGATTAATTAAATAAAGAACGGAACTCATCAAAGTCTTCCTGCGAAGCAAAATATTTGATCTCGAATATGATGTATTTATCAGGAAGACTTACTTTAAATTGATTTTCTTCATCATCGTCTTTTATATAGTTGATGTCGGAAATAAGGAAAGAGTTATATTCGATTTTGTTTTTATTTACCTCAGGATATGTCACCCGTCCTTTATCCACAGTAATGGTTCCTCCCTGTGCAGCCAATACCCGTGCCTTGCGTATACTGAAGAATGTCATTAAAAGCAGCAGCGCCCCACAAATAATCAAAATCGTAGACAAGACTTCTGGAGAGAGGATGACAGTCCGTCTGATACGTAATCCAAAAGGATAAATCAAGGGCACGATAACCATACCTATTCCAAATGCCAGACTTGACCATTGATTGGTTAATGCACTTTTGGGAGTGTAACTGAAAGTTTTATGCACACTCTGAAATTTTTCGGTTGTTTTTGTTGTTTCCATACTATTTATATTTAAAATGTTGATGTAATCAGCGCATCTGCTATCAGGATATTTTCTGAAATACAAGAAATCTTCTGTAATGCGGCTCTTGCTTCTGTCATGTTCCGGCTTTTCGTTTGTGAAGTTATCCATTCCTTTACCTCCGGAAATACGGTATATTCCGTGACTTCCCAATCTGGAATACGATATCGGATAAGTGTGTCAAATACAAAATCACGAACACCGTTTTTCATCATAATTTCACTCAACCGCTTCATAGTCATTTTTTCGCAATTGAGAAGTACGCAACCCGAATATACGGAGAGCATATCGGAAGATTTAATTGTACCATGTTCAATGCATTTGATTGCTGCTTCTGTCAGAGGCAAAAGCATATTGCTTTTTAGATAACGTTCACCCCGTCCCATAGCATATCCGGCATGAAGGGCCTGAATCATACAAACCAGAAATGTTTCGCTCATTTCTTCCAACAGGTGTACGTTTTCCGTCAGATTTTTAGTCGGTTTACCTATGCGGATATTCTTTTCCAATTGTTTGATGCAATCTCTTTTTATAAGTGCATACTGGAAGTTTTCAACCATTATCTTCCGATAGTTCTGCCAAGTGATTTTCTGGTCGCGGGTACGGGCAAATGTAATTTCCATATAACCGCCCGATGAGGATGCTACGATTTCCATCTCTCCACTGCGGGTAGTCATATCCGCCTTTTGGGACCATAAGGTTCCGTCTACCGTAATTTTACAGTCGAACAGTCCGGTGGGAGCAGGCAAAGAAGAGATGGACTTTTTGTTCTCAGCCACCCATAAATATATGACAGAAATATTATAGATATTTTCTTCGTTTCGGATAGCTGTTACTCCTGCTTTGTCCCAAATAAGAAAACTTCGTTTATCATATTGTACCATCTTACCGTTACCGTCTTGCATGTTCCGATGGGTAAATACGACTTTCTCTCTGCCGAAAATGTTCACCATTGTTGTATATGACAAGGGCAGACTGATTTTTTGACCGTTAATTTTTAACATGCCTTCGGTTATTTCCACTCCATCTGTTGCCGACAAAGTGGAACACTCCTTTGGAGTAATTTTCTCCACCGGCTGTTGCCCGGTAATCTGTGTTTTCACATATGGTGGAGCAAGCATTAGGCTAACATCTTCCGATACAGGTGGCAATAAATAGTCTATGTTTGGATAGGGGTTCGGGTAATTAAGCCAATAGCCTAATTTTTTCGGACGGCTTGCCGTGCGAAGAAAATTCCATAAATCTTCCGGCAAGCTGAGTATGTCATCAGTGTGTTGGTGTGTATTTACTACAATAGTACCGTTAGGCAACGCATGAAGAGCCTTGAATGATTCGCTGCCAAACACGCCGGGGCGGATACGCAAAACTTCATCCGTGCTCCAGTTCCAAAGGCGTGCATAATCGGAACGGTTTCCGTTCGTGTAGTGGTCTCCCTCTATCAGTATCCAGTCCTCGTAAAATATACGCAATCTGAATAAACCGTCACCGATGTGATGCAATGGAGCGATACGGCATCTTTGTGTTGCCATATCAAGGTCGAGCAATCCCGGTTCCAGCCATATTCCGCTATTGTTACTTACTGTATATTCATGTAGCAAAAGAAGGCGTGTTGTATTCGGTACAGGGCTGCTGCCAGTATAGAATGTTTCATAGCCGGACATGGAAAATGGCATAGTTATATATTTCCCATTATCATCATATCGGATAATTTTTGATTGGCTGTATTCCCCCATTACTATATATAACGTTCCCTTTCCATCTATCCCGAAGCTGGGAGCATATATCAAACCTTCCGGTAAAATGATTCGACTTACATATTTTACTCCATGTTCTGTCATTGTGTGAACAATAGCACTATGGACATCCCCCAAACAGAGATAATGTCCGCACCACTGGAATTCATATTTATCGTAAACACTCAAATCACACACACGCGGCCATTTCTCTGCTTCCAAAGGATTCTTTCCGGCAACGGGCATTTCTCCTAAAGAGGTAGAATACAATGCTGCATAAAAGTCCAGTTCTTTCGAATATATAAAACTATGGATTTTCTTCGTTTTAAATTTTACCGGTTGAAGAGGGACAACACGCAAATCTACTATAAATGTTCCTTGCCATTCTATCTTGCTTTCTTGTTTCCATTCCCCATAGGCGAAATAACCGGCAAAGCCTCTTGTAATATAGCAGATATTGTCATTGGGCCATACCATTTGCATACGCGGCATCTGCTTGCGTGGGGCAATATGCCTGGCTTGTATGCCGAAATCACGATGCGGCTGTTTGAGTAGTTTGCAATATTGGCCGTATTTGTGACATTTCTTCTCAAAAGCTTCCATTTCTGCCTGCGGAATCAGTTCCAACAGATAAATATCATCTTCGTCTAAATTGTAAAGAGCATATCCGCAAGCTGTAAGTTCTTGTCCTAAGGCAGATATACCAATCTCATGTGAAAAACAGGAATATTGGTTTACGATTTCATCAAAACGTTTATCTTTCAATACGGAAACAACATCTCCCCACTTCTTTCTCAATTCTACTACCGTATCTTCTATATCTCCTTCGTATTTGAGAATATCGAGGGCATTGTCACGAGTTTCTTGCATCCTATCATCCTCATACGCTTTCATTACGTTCTTTATCCAGTTTTCTACAGATTTCTGTGATATTCCTTTGCTGGCATACAGTCTTGCCGGAACTTTCGAAAACCGTATACCATACTCAGCCAGTCTGTGCATTAGGAGTACAAGAAGGTTAGGAGTATAAAGTTCATCCTCCATCAATGATTCTCCATCTCGTATAAGGAAACCGTCTTTCTCATTCCAACTTCCATGAATACTGTGGTCACCATTGCGCAGATAAATTTGATAACTTGTGAAACGCGTGTAGTCATTGAAAAGCGTTCTTGGACCAAACATATCAACTCTTAGGATATGCCATGCTTTCTTTTCTTCTCGATTATTTGATGTGGGAAACATTTCCCCGTTGGAAGTAAAATGAAAAGATAGGTTCCATTCAAAATCATCAGGATAAGGAATCTCTGCTTCTGCCAGCCATTGGGCAGCTATAAGAGTTGGAATCGTATTCTTGTAATAATCAGACAGTTCTTGGCGTAGTCTGTTTAAAGAACTCTGTTCCGGTAGCAGCAACAGTATGCGGTATAAAACATGTAGATCTCCCGGACCTTGTTCCATCAGGGTACGGGTAAGTCTTGTCAGACAGTCAAGAGCTGCAGAATCTGAAGATAGAGCCAATAAAGCCACACAATACCAGAATCTTATAATGTCATAATAGAAATGTCCTATCATACAATAATTTTCCAGTTCTTGAGCATTGGAAGGAATGCAGCAATAGCCTTGCAGAAAACCGGCTACTATGCGGACAAGTTTTTCGTCTGTTGCATACGGCTGCATACGCAATATCTCTTTTCTGTTAGTAGGAGCATGAACATATGAGTCGAGTGCAGAGTTGAATCGGTTGATGCCGTCATACAATATTGCATTGCAATTTGCCGGTATCGGGATATTAATTCTGTTATCGGTATAATATCGGGGATGTTTTTCACTTTCGTAAACGAGTGGAATACAGCATGTAAGATACCACGTCCAAAATTTTCTGTTTAATTCGGGGTCGATTTCCTCTATATCTGCTGTTCCTTTATTATAGGAAAGACTTGCCAAAAATGCTGCATCCCATTTGTCGGAGTCAATTTGCCCATCATTTTCAAAAACTTCTTCACTGAGGCTGGAAGCCGTTACGGCATAAGCTGCCCGCACTGCCGACATACCAGCCATAAATGGAACAGAATTGGTTCCATAATCATATCCTTGTACGAGGGCAGATATACGGTCTGCCGCTTCTATCACATCCTTTTCATTTGTTTTTCCCCATAAATAATATTCTGCCTTTCGGAGCAATTCAATAATTTCATAGCTGTTCCCTGACCATTTTCTCCAAGTTGGCAAAACCTTAAAGGCACATAATATGCCTATTCTTCCTACCATGCGTAAGGAGCGGAGTGACCGTAAAATTTTATGTCGTGACGGGCGGGACAGATGCCCTTGTGCAGATAAGGTAATTTCCATTAATCCTTCTGTTATCAAATTTCTCGGAAAATCCGGAGTTTCAATAGTTTTTTCCGGCTTGATAGAAGGAATAAAATTCTGTTGCTGTAGGAAATGTAGGGAATAGACCTTACTGTAATCAATGAAAGCATAGGGGGAGTAGCGTTTATGGAAATCGACTGGTTTGAAAGAGGCAGCTTCCATATAAGCCCAGCCGCTGCCCGTTGTTTCTATGTCCTCATCATAAGCAAGCAAGAGCGCGACAGTCGGACTATTTGCATACTCTATCTGTATATAGTCCGTACCGTTCCTTTCTTCCTTGTACAGAACGATGCTTCCTTTCTGTTTATAAACATTGCCCATGTGACTGAAATAATATCATATGGTCGCAAATATATGAAAAGAAATATAAAAACCAACCGAGTGGTTTGTTTTATTTTGTTAAAGTCTCTCCAATGAAAAAATATTGCAATTTTACTTCTGTTGTTGCTTAAGTCTATACAATCTATTACTGTCCTGCACAGCCTCTCCATCTTCATTTGCCGAATAAGTATAAGTCTAAACTGAAAGATGCGAAAAACAGTATAAACTGATTACTGTCATTGTTGGGTATTGTTAATATTTTAGCAGGAATAGAGAGGGTTACTGTCAGGTGTTATCTTCCGTTGTTTGATATATTTTGTCCTTTTCAACTTGGGTATATGGAACCAACTTTGCCTTTATAATTCGATTATTACGGTTAAATGGTACATAAGTCACCTTACTATCAATACTTACTGTGTCATTCGGCTGTTTTAAATGAGAGTGCCTATTTATTAACAAGACTTCCCCTTTTGAAAAATCTGCAGAACTGCATATCGGATAGAAATCGGAAAAGCAAGCTGGTGTCATGTGAATAACCTTACTTTCATAATCATAGAATAAAAATCGATTTCCATCTGCCACATTATCATATACAGCAAAACAATCCAACTTTCTTATTCCATTGACCATATAGCTTTGTACAAAATCAATGCTGCTATCATCTGCTGTTTTCAGCTCGTAGACAACATTCTTTCTACCTTGTTGATTCAGGCATAGCCTATATATAATTTCAAACTCTGCTTTTTCTGTTTCAATATAGAGGGTGTCCTGTCCAGCTGAAGAATGACGCCTTGTTGAATTTTGTTCCATATAGCTATCTTTTGTTATGGCATAGCTAAGTGGAAAAAGAAATAAGCAATATAATAGAAATGCTTTCATCTGTTATATCTAATGGTTTAGCAGAGAATGGCCCGTGTGTTATCCTGCATTGTCAGTATTCCTTTTGTTATCTCATCCATTGTAAAAGTAAATTTTCAATCTCTTGTGAACCTGCTTCTTTTGCTAAAGTGAAAGGAGTGTTGCCGTTACTATCCTTTATTTCAAGGTCTGCACAATACTCTAAAAGCAACTGTACCAGTTCTATGTTTTTATTGGCAATGGCTTCCATAATCGGATATACCTTGTAGGTGTCGTATGGACTTTGACAGCCATTTACGTGAATGCCATGCTCCAACAAAATACGGGCTAACTTTACGTTGGACAATCTACAGGCATATGTCAGGAGTGTAAGTCCGTATTCATCGCTATATACTCTATCGTTAATGTCCTTGTATCGGGTAAGGGCATACTTCAGCACGTCTTCTTTGTTAAAGTAGATTGCTGTATATAGTATATCAAATTCGTAACAATCGCTACTCATTGCCATCGGTTCATCTTTTCCTGCCAGCAACTGTTTTATGGTTGTTATGTCGCCGTTGCGACAAGCAATTCCCAACGGATAAAGTCGGTAGGTTTTATCCTGTATGGTATCTTGTAGCAATGGGGTTGCTTTTACGCCATTCAAACAACAACAAAACATTGCAAGGGAAAGTAACATTCTGTTTATTATATTCATATTTACCAAGTTATGTATCTTGTTCATTATCAGTCTATCATTGCGATAGACATTATATCGAACTTGCGCAATTGTACGTTGCTTTGGGCAATGGGTGGCAGTTTGCAGTCATAAGGTGAAACCGGCGTTTACAGGCAGTTCTATTTCTTTTTTAGTTTATAAATGACTCTTTCCTTGCTGCTGATTTGTTTATAATTCCCAATCCGGTGAATAAACACCCAATCCCAATAAAAGGATAAATAATACCACATAAGACCGCAAGCATATTCAATCCCTGTTCATCTCCTTCGAAACCCTCCAAACCGACAACTTGCAATATGAAGTTTGTAATTTTCCACTCCAACAAACTTTGGTCTATACAGATAAAGGCAAGCCACAAAAGAATAGAACAACATTCCAACCCTAACCATAATATTATAACTTTAGGTTGCGTTATATATAATTTATAGACCTTGTAGATTACCAGTATATCTATAACTGTAAGCATACTTAAAAAACAATATTCCATAATACCAGATATTCTGAACAGACGACCAAAGCCTAAACCGCCACAAAATAATGTTATGATTATCAGTATAATACTGAAAGGTATCAAGGATATTATGGACTGGACTGTTTTATTCATTGCACGATTATCGGTAACTGTTTGGCAAAGAATAGCGTTCAGCTATTACCTTTCCCTGTTATAAACCTATCTTATTCCTTTCAATTCCTCTTTCATTTTTCCTTTCAGATGAAAATAAGCCAACACGCCCAAAGCATTGAACAACGCAGTTTCATCTTCATTGCGCCCCAATGCTTTATAAAATCTTGCAACATTTCTATAAGCCATAATCAAAAAGATTAAATAGACAATAATCAAAATTCCCCCACTAAATACAAGTGTACAAATTCCTATTAATGAATTTCTTTTGTATGCTTTGTACTGTTTTTCTGCTTCATCGTAATTATTGTTTGTTAAATAACCAAATTGCTGCAAATCCTCTCTGCTCCAGCCCCTCTCTCCCAATAAATTGATAACATAATTACGAAGTGCATCATTATAGCCATAGCGCTTATAATTTTTCACTATGTCTATTAGTTTGTCATTGTCAAATTTGTTAAGAATATCAAAATCTTCCATACAATTTTACTTTATCATTTATATAACGGGACAAGCAGGAACATTATTAAACATTGACAGTGCAACATCAGTTTCTTTTCTACCGGATTTCTTCTATCGGGCGGATTCTTGCAGGTGGGGTAGTACTGCATGTACATCTCTGGCTATAATCAATGTAAATGTGGGGAGAAACGGATGTATGGAAAAGCCGTCCTTCCCTTTTTCTTTGTAGAGTACGCGATGTTTTCTTTCTGTTTCTGAACATTGTCCATGTAACTGACAGCAATATTATATAGCCGCAAATATACACAAAGAAACAGAAAAACAAACCGAATAATTGGTTTTATTTGATTAAAGTCCCTTTTGTGGGAATATATTGCCTCCTTACATTGTAAGGAAGCTGAATTTCAGGCTTTCAACAGAGAGTAGAGGAAGTGCAGGCTTCGCGATAGTTTTTGGGTATCCAACCCTTGAAAAAAGGATGCTTCAAAGGACGTACCGAAGAACATCTGCCAGAACATTGAAGCTGTTTCTTCCACATCCAGATCCTGCCGTATTTCCCCATTTTCTTTAGCCTTCTGAATGGCGGACTTCCATAGTTGGTAGTTCTGTTCAAATATGACGGCTAGTTTTTCCTCTACATTGGGATAATACAGCCTTACTTGCATCAATAGGTGATAATAGTAAAAATTGAAGCTACAACTGCTGGGATTATTCCCATCATCCAACAAGTGTACGAGCCGCTGCATCGTGTTTTCCACTCCGGCTACATACTGGTCGATAAACTCCGACAGTGAGTTTGCAGTGAAGTTAAACTTGTTTTTCGAATGCTGGGTATCGAACACATACTTGTCCACTACAGCCTTGAACAAGTCCAACTTGAATGGAAAATAATAAACAAGTCCTGCTTTAGACAATCCGCAGGTCTTGGCAATTTCCATTTGGCTTGCTTTCTCGTAATTCATCTTAGCGAATATTCTCAAAGCTTTTTCCAATACTTCATCCCTGTTGGTAAACATATTTTTTTAATTCTTTGGTTTTCGGCTTCAAATATACTGATTTTAAGGGAAATTCTTTCAAGATCAAACCATATTCATCGCTGATACTCTGAAAGAACCCCATATTTTTCTTTGCCTGCCGCACATTCAGACTATACTCCAAATTCCATATAAAACGGGGTAATTTATTGAAAAGCAATAAAATATATAAAAATAGGCTTTTTCTCTTGTAGCAGTTGTGGCAAACACCAAATCGGAAGATGTAATAGCTGTACTTCAGCGAATTGACGAAGAAAGTCGTTATGCCGTTAAAGAAGTGATACTTGACCTTTCAGACTCCATGCGCAAGATCGTACGGACTGCATTTCCTAAAGCCAGCAGTGTGATAGACCGTTTTCACATTCAGAAATTAGCTTGTGATGCCGTGCAGGAATTACGCATCAAGATGATACTTCTAAAGTTTTCTACGCAGGTGGAGAAGGTGGGGTATCGTACTTGGCAAAATGTTCAATCAAAAAATCTTCTTTTGAGCGTTTTAGTTCCTCCTCTATATTTGAGAGGCATTTAGAAAAGATTGTTGTGTTGGAGAACAATGATTCATCAGCAAACCAAAATGCACCACAGTTGGATGATACTATCTGGATTACTTTAGTGCGGAGAGCTATTTCAACGCTTTGTATAGCTGAAAAAATGAGAGTACGCAATTCTTTGTCAAAATTATACAGGGCTACTACGTTCTCAAACTTACTCTTAGGCTTAAATACATGGTTCACCTTATCGCTTTCCATAGGTTTCCAATAATTAGCAAACCGGAAATAACTGATTATTTTAAATATTCGATTGCTGCCTGTTCGTTGTCAAATAAGATTCCCCTGCTTTTCAATATTTCCATTTGGTCGGCAATACTTAGGGGCTGTTTCGCGTATGTTACCATAGGTGTATAAAAAAAGTTCCGCCCTAGTACGCATTGTAAAGAGGCGTGGCGGAAATTGTTGATACAAAGGTAATACTTTTTTAGCTGTGCTCCAACTAATTTGATATTTTCTATCAAAATAATAATTATGTCCTGTATGTTGCATTAATTTTATTGTGTTATCTTTGTTATCTTAAGTTAAGTAGAACCATACAGGAATAGGAGATATAAAGAGTGACAAAAAGGAAAAAGAAACGCATGAGTGAAAAGATGCGGAGATACAATCTCAGTTTACAGCGTCCCCAAGAGAAACTTCGTCAGCGTGCAATAGAATCGGAGAGAATGAGGAAGGAAAGGGAACCGGAAGAACGGTGGAAAAAATGGAAGAAATGGCTTGGATTAGCTGATTTTACAGAATATGACGGTCCGTTTCCATTTTTATTATGTGCATTTTTCTTTTTAGTGATTTTTTTTGGCGGGATAAGTTTATGCGTTTTAGGATTGTTCAAGTACCCATACAAGATTCAAGTGATGAATGTTTTATATGGTATATTTTTCACTATTTTGAGTGCAAAAGCCTTGATAGTTTTTTATCCTGTTATAAAAGCTGCTATACTCTATTTTTTTAAAGACAAAAAAAAGTAGACCTAAGTGTCGATATTTTATATAGCCAGCAAACCTGCAACAGTCAGCAATATGTGTACTTTGTTTTTTTGTTACATTCATTTTTCTGATAAACAGTTACATCTATGGTTTGTAAAGATACGAAATACAATGAAAGAACAAGTTCATAAGCAGATAAAACACAATGGAAATTGCTGTAAACCACAAAAGTTTTTGGGGCTCTGCATCCTGATAGCAGCCTGTATCATAGATGAAATTCCACATCTCCGTATCTCTCAATTCTATCTCCATACGATACAGAAAATAAGTAACGGTTAAGGCTGAAACTGATAGTATGATTGACAGCAACAGAACTGATATCAGATATTTTGCGGTGCTTGTGATGTTGTATTCATGAGGCATGTGTTTTTAATGGCTTGTTATCTATTTGTAATACAGCAAATATAGAAAATGATTCTTTAGTATGCTTATAGATGGATTTTTTTTCACCGGAATGTGTTGTAGAATATGTTTGAACATGCTTTCTTGCTGTGTTTCCGTATCCCACATTTCTGCCATTTTCATGTGACTTAAAAATAGCTTATTATAGCCTGTTTCTTATCTCTTGAACATTTTTCTCTCCAATTTTTGCAACTCTATTGTTGCCTCAATGTAAGGACCATTTACTTTGATGAGCAAATCTTCAAATTCTTTTTTTGCCCGGAAGAGCTTTACGATGTCCTCGCCTTCCATGAACAGTCCGATATATTCGTCATCCAGCTTCCAAAGATACACGGGTATGTTCTTGCCCTTTGATACCATCGAGTTTATCAGAATCTTTTTAAGTTCGTCTTTACCTGTTTCTGCTTTCCTCAGGGCAGGTTTGCCACATTTCTGTCTAACAGCCTTTACCAGTTCCTTGAAGCTTGTTTTGTTCATCTTCGTTTCGCAGACCATCGATATTAATTTGCCTTGTGCATTGGTTATTAAATTCAGTTTCCCGAAGTCGGTATCACAAAAAGTTGCTTTCTTGGTAACGAGACTGTCCATACTTATATAATATATTAAAATCGGATATCTCTCAGAAAACGAAACGTTCATGTTTTGTGTGTATTTCACATAGCGATAGCTTACTTCTTTGCTGGTCTCTTTGGGATTATCGAAATCAATATATGGAGAACATAAACGTTCCACATCGATGTCATAGTCCGGGTTATCCATGTTGATAATCTGTTTGTCTGATTGTGCATGGGCTGTTGCGCCGGATAAGCATAAAAATGCTGTCAATCCAATGATGATAAGTATTTTAATTTTCATATTCGTTCATTTTATAATAAATGGTCAGTTCCTGTTTCTCCGGATATTTACCGGTGTATCACCGAGATTCCGCTTGCAGAAATCAGACAGGTAAGACTGGTTCGCAAACCCGCATTGTTCGGCAATCTCCGGTAAGGGAAGGTGTGTAGTCCTCAACAGTTTCAGCACCTGCTCGGCACGTTTTTGCCGAAGCCACTGGGCTACCGGACAGTTAAACAATCTCAGGAATGTCCGACGGAAGGTAACGGTGCTGTTTGCTCCGCATAGTTCCGCCAGTTCTTCTGCTGTCTTCGCTTCAGTATGGCATTCCATCACTTTCTGAATGAAAGAATGGTCGGTATGGATACCGAGCAGTTCTTCCGCTTGCAAAATGATTTTACGGTTGATATGTTCGTAGGAGGCATCGAGCAGTTTGAATGATACTTCAATGCCTTCTGCCGGCTCGGAAGTGGAAGGCATTCCGCATTGTATTCTCGCTTCGCGGAAGTAGTAGAGTATTCTGTGATAGATGGCTTCCAGATGTTCTTCACAATGCCTTTGTAGCAACCGGCATAAGGTCAGTAACTCTTTTACGCAGCAATAATGCGTGTACCATATTTGCAAACGCATGACATAGAGGGTGGATTCTGCTTCACCGGCAGTCATGAACAGCTCCAGCCATCTCTCAAAGTCCGGCTGTTCATGGCTAATTGCTTCGGGAAGCCCGTTCATCCATCCGGCAATCATATTCATGAATTCCATGTCCGATGCAAAGGGACGCAGTTGCCGCTCTCTTCTCTCCTCCGGCATATCCTTGGATATGGTCACACAAAGCATACGCAGACGTGCTTCCCGGGGATCGTCCGGTTGCAAGCATGAAAGGAGATGACCGCTTATTGAAAAGCCTTTGTCCATATAGAGAAAATTTATCGTTTTTCAAACCTGAGTGCCACCGTCATGCGGAATGCCACGGGTTTTCCGTTTTGGGTGGCAGGTATAAACTCGGGAAGCCGTTGAATGGTATATAGTGCTGCAACTTCCAGTTCGGACGATGTGGTCTCCCGGTTTTCCACCTTGGCATCCTTCGCTTTGCCGTCCTTTCCCACTGTGAAGGATACACTTACATTCCCTTCGGCATTTCCCTGGTTTCCGAGGCCGGTATTATAGGCCATCCAATGGCGCACGGCAAGCCTGAAATCCGGGAATTTCGCGAACGGTCCTTCCTTGAACTTGGGAAGTTCTCCGTCCGGAATGTTCATATATCCCTTGGCGGTGTCCGGGACAAGGTCTTCCTCTGTAAACAGCTCGCCGGTGTCGTATATGCCTGCTGCCGGATTGATTTCCATGCTCCTGACATCGGATAAGAGGTCATTGAAATACATCCAGTCTCCAAACTCGATGCAGTCGATAAACGGGTCATATTTCGTCTTTGTCACCGTCAGGCGCACTTCGTACCAGGTATGAGGTTGGCTGCCTCCGCCGACAATTTTCCGTTCTCCCTTTTCGTTCTCTTCAAGGTAAATTACGGCATCAAGGTGTTCTGGGACCGGCTTGCATACATACAGTTGGATAGTCCTGTCATTCATGTACCACCCGAAATTCCGTTCTCCGAAATATTCTTCTGTCATATAGCATTTCTGACCGTATTTTTCCGCCAGAGCATATAAAAGCGAATCCACTGCTGCCGTTCCGTCCAGCCTTCCCTGTGCCAGAATGCCGATAAGTTTTCCTGATTTGTCCGCCAGCATACCGGTATAAGGGAATTCAAAGTTCCCGAAGCGGGCAAGCACTTCTCCGTAGTTCGTTTCTATCGAGCTGTATTGATAAATGACCGCCTTTTTGCCTTTCTTGGTTTTGCATATCTTTTTCTCCTTATCGAAATAGCGGAATGATTTGTCAGGATACCCGTCGTATGGCTTTGCCTTGGAATAATACTTGTCCACCTTCATTCCGAACACCACATTTTCCAAATCGTATGCACCCTCACCCCAGTATTGAGGCTGTGCGGCACTGATGCCGCAAAAGAAACTCAAGATTCCCATGATAAAAATAGTTTTCATAATTTGTATGTTTTTGTTAATATTGATATACTGTATTAGAAACGGCTGGATGAACCTCCGCCGCCAGACAACCTAACGGCTCTTTGGAATCCAGCTTCCTTCTCCAGATAATCAGTCCGATTATCAGAATCTGTAGTACAATCAGTATATATCCTTCCATAGGCTCGGTCAGTTAAAAATGACGGGAAGAGTAGCGACAAAGGAGATTGCTTTTCCATTCCATTTTGCCGGGACATACTTTATGCTGTAGAGGCAGTCGCAGACCGCTTTTTTCAATAGCGGGTGAGGGTCTCCGTTTATTTTTACGTTGCTGGCAACGCCGTCGGTTCCGATGGTTATTTCCGCCGTCATTCTTCCTGTAATTCCTTGCTCGACTGCCTCTTCCGGCTTCCTGAGCAATTGTGCCAAGACCATGTTCCATTCGTCCGGCATTCCTGTCTGCGGGTTGATGGGCTTGGCTGGCTGGAAATCAGGACTGAAATAATCCACTTCCTCCATCTCTTCCGGTTCGGTCTGCTTTGTATTGTCCGGTGATTTTTCTGTGCACAACCATTCGATAAGTTCGTTGCATCGCTCGCGGTTGATTATTAACCGGGATGCTTCGCCTTCCGATGGGGCAAATACGGTTATCTCGGCAATTTTCCGTCTCTTTTCGTCCGGCATGTAGAGCAACAGACTATCTCCCTGCAAGGCAACCGTGTAGTGCTTTCCCATCACTCCGGCAGCGTCTGTATCGTCATTTCCCTCTGAATCTTCATCTTCCATAAAGTGTTTCAAGGTCTCTTCCAGGTTGTTCGGGTCGATGCCTTTTCCTTTCAACCACTCTTCAAACGTGATTTTCCCTGTACTATTTTTCAGAATCTTGTCCAAATCTCCTGTTGTGAATGTTGAAGAGGGCGGCTCGTACCAGTTTCCATCCCTGTGATAAAGGTAATCCATGCGTCTCAGTTTATCGATAGTTTCTGCGTCTGCGGAAATGGTGAAGCCGTTGCTGTCAACCTTTTCTATGGAAAAAGTCTTGTTGCCCCAAGTCACCTGCACCGGTTTGTCTCCAAAATCCTTTATGGGTACTGTGATGCGGTCGTATTTCTCAGGCATATAGAAAGACAAGGAGATGTGTCCGCCTGCAATTTCCTGATAAGGGACAGTCAGCGGTATCTGCAATCCGAACCATATATTCAACATGTCTTTGTTCTTGGCATAGTCGCCGCCCTCAAGCAGATAGATATCTTCATCCGGGTGTATATAGACCGGTTTGCCCTGTTTATCCGCCAGATGAAGCTGCAAATCAGTCTCCAGGTCGAAGAAAAGTTCTTTGCAGAACCCCGTGAAGTTCCCGTTCTCATCCTCGTGATAATACTTTTTCCACAGGCCGGATCCTTGTCGACCACCGAAATATGAAGATACATCTTCGTCTTTGCCCCTTAGCATAAGGTTGAAAAAGATAGGAGAATCCTTGTTCGGCTCTATGAATGCCTTGTCAAAGCACATGAACAGTCTTGACAGGCTCTTTTTAAAGCTCTTGTGTTTGAATTTGTCCGCCCATTTTTCCCAAGGGAGCCTATCTTGTTTGAACTCTTGGCTTTCTGTTAATGAATCAAGTTCGCCGAATGCCGCTCCTGTCTCGAACTGATAGAGCACTTCAAGTTGCTTCATGGCCTCTTTTTTCTCTTCTTCTGTCATTTTCGTCTTGTTTTGTGCCCATGCTCCCAGTACGAAACATGCAAGCAGGACGGTTGATAATAATCTTTTCATGGTGAATGGTGATATTGTGTTTTCATTAGAATAATACAGGAATAATGGCAACCGATGCAACGCATTTTCCGTCATATTTTGCCGGCATGAACCGCATGCGATAGATGCAATCCGTTACAGTTTCGCTCAAAGCCGGATGCGGCGAACTTGTAATTTCCACTTTGCTGACAGCACCATCGGCCTCAATTACCACCATGGCCATCACCTTGCCCGTAATGTTCTGCCCGGCAACTTCTTGTGGGAGTGTAAGCATCTGCGACAGTTCTGCACTTAATTCACTTTGAGAGCCAGTTTCTATATTAAGCGGAATGGCAGGCTGGAATCCGTTTTCGGACAAGTCTATTGTCTCCGTATCTTTTTCATATAAATGCCAGTCAATGGCATTGCGCCCCTTGGTCAGTGTCCGGGCATATTCGACACCCATTTTCAAATGTCCCTCCATATAATCCCTGAAACCTTCAAGCACCCGGTCCTTATCAAGCCGCAATCCGCTGGCCGTTTGTTTTTCAGGAATATCCCACTCGGCACCGGCCCTGTATATTTCAACGGCATCCATTCCGTTCATAAAGACATAACCATAAACTACGTTTTGTCTGTATGCTTTGTTCAATTCTGCTTTGATGGCTTTGTTCATAAGACATATCGAGTCGCAGACCTGACACAGAATCGCATTTTTGAAACGTTCCGTTATATCCATGGCACTCCTCAGTCCGTCTCCAAAAGCGGCCATGATGGCAGGACTGTTACCCCGGGAAAGTAGCATTGCATCAAACTCCTCTCTGTGAGCTTCTCCTATAAACCACTTATATTCCATAATCCAGCCAGCCTGTGCTACTCCCACTGCATACGAAATCATATCATTAGGTGCCAGCAAGGCATTCCGTTCGTCGGGTGTAAGTTTCATGTTGTCTTTCAGTTTGCGGATGCCGTCCGGAACGGCAGGAGAATCAAATTTTGCAATTGCCGAAGCCAGGGCTTCCGATTGGGTGAGGTCATTGCTTGCTGTGGCGGTATCTATCCACTCTGGAAGAATAAGGGCATCGTCGGCATGCTCTTGACACAGGAAATAAGGTCTGTTGTGATTTGCGATGTCGTAATAGCGTTCTTTCTCTCCATTGAAAAAAGAAAACCATTTATCAGATAAGGTGTCATAGTGTCGGGATATCTCATTTTCAGAAGCTATATGCTTCCTTACCTGTTTCAGCACATCAGAAATTGCGGTATCGATATAATCCAGTTCCGGATAGGGATTTGTTGAGTATGCTCCCATAAGGGCTCCGTTGCGGAAGCAGATCCTTTCCATTCCGGTACTCTCTGCAATGCCCCGCAATTGTTTCCAGAGCGAGGAATAGTCTTTTAGAACGATTTCTTTCCAATGCTTTACGCCAAAGTCATAGCCGGCGTGGATATACGGGGCGTACTCTTTCCTGTAAGTTTTCACCTTGACGGATTTCCGGGCGAGCCTATCATAGGCAACGGTATAGCATAAACCGTACACGATAGGGTCCAGTACATCAATTTTGTCTCCCGGTTGGGGGAATTGTACTTTTGCTGCCGTTTTCTCTTCAATCGCTATATTCCATACCGTATCCTTTGTCACCTTTATATCAGGCTCCTCTTCGGTTATTAGGTTCGTATTCTGAGCTCCGGCTGACAATACCATGCCTGAGAACAATGCTATGAATGCTGTTTTTTTCACAGCAACTTTTACAGGATAAGACACCTTCATATCATTCCAAAAGTGATTGTATAATTTATATATTGCGAGAATCTGATTATTCAAGATAGAGAATAGAAAAGGAAAGTAAGAAAACGCTTGGTTAGCAAAGGTACAGTTCGGCAAACGCAAAATAGTGAAAAGCCATCCTTTCATGGCTATGAATCCGACCGATGCCTTTTGCCGGTAGTAAGAGCCGGGGGTCGTCAGATAATTTTTCTTCTCCCAATCACAGGGGTTGGGAATAAAGCTGGTTTTGACTTTCGGTGGCGGACTGTCACCCCAAGCGTTTTTTATTATGGCAATTACGTTTTTCATAATCTTATCCGTTTTTTCTGCGTAAAAATAGCCAGATCCTACGCATGGTTTCTTATGAATGCTGATAAGTTTTACGGATTTCTATTCATTCATGACCAATTATCCGACAATTATCCAACACACATGGATTCCATTATTGAAAATCAACATTTCGGACTGACCCCATTTTCGCCACCGGACTTGAATGCCACACTATCTAACAAGAAAGTGTGGAGCCGGTTTACTTATTTGTATTAGAGGTTCTGGTAAAACCCGGAAGCAAATAAATGAAAACAGTACCCCACACCTATATCGCATGTCATTCGCATACGGATACATGTGACAAGTGTTACTGCTCAGCCCTGCTTCCATTTTGAAATTTACCAGATTTCTAATACAAGGTGTTAGCGAAACACATCAACTATATATGTCTGTCGTTTGCACGACTCTACAAAGATAGTCTGTTTTTCGATATAGCAGCAATTCGGGTACTGTTATTTTTCAAAGTTAGGGATTTTTTTATTTGTGCTTTTACGTTTTCTGTTTAATTTTCCGTAAAACTGCTCATTCTTTATAAGTATATTCCTATCGGATTACTTTCATGATTTCCTGATCCAGAAATACTCTGTGATGCTCAACCATGTTATTCCAGAACATTTGGCTCAGCGGAAATATCTGGTTGGTAAGTTTTAAAATTAGCTATCTTTGCTTACCTTTGTTTTATGAAACCCGCACAACTCCTTCGTGCCATCCTTCCGGATGTGCTTATAGACAACTTTGATATTGTCAATTTCGACAAGAGTGCTGACCGTTTTGATATTTATCTTGATGAAAAAAAAGTTCAGCTAAAAGAAGATAAGACCAACCCGGATATCATATCCTATGGTTTTGGTGAGTATCGTACAATCCAAGACTATCCTATTCGTGGTCGCGCCACTTATCTCCATGTTCGTAAACGTAAATGGCTTGACAAGTCTTCCAATGA